>JBPEXP010000203.1:0-3311 GCA_052031475.1 Flavobacteriaceae bacterium
TCTAATTACATTACTATCCTGACGCGCTATATTCTTCGTATCTTGATGTTCTTTAAAAATTGAACCTATGATGCAATCTGAAACTCTGGTCAAGCAATGGTTTCAATATTGGGAAGATGGGGTCTTTTTGGATCTTCCTCTTGCGAAAAATTTTACTCATACCAGTCCATACGGGACTATTAGCGGTAAAAGTACCTACATGGATCTAGTTGAAAAGAACCGGGAGAAGTTTCTCGGCCATCAATTTGAGATCCATGATGTGATCTATTTGGAAGATCGTGCCTCTATCCGTTATACGGCTGTGAAAGATGACTTCAGGCTAGACGTTAGTGAATGGCATTACTGTCGTGACGGACTGATCGAGCAAATAGTAGCTTATTACAATATCGAAGGGGAGATCAGCGATGAGAGAAAGCTCGACATGCCCGATTGATGCCGAAATCCATCTAATTACAAAGTAACTACCTATGGCTGATATCCTTCATAATTTGATTATTCACGCCCCGCGCCAAAAGGTTTTCCAGGCCATTGCAACCGAGGAGGGTGTGCGCAATTGGTGGACGCCACAAACCAATATTACCTCAAAACCGGGTGGATTTGCTGAATTCCGCTTTGGGGATCAATATTACAATAAAATGGAGATCACAGAATTGATTCCGGATAAGAAGGTCTCATGGATTTGCCTGATCGGTGATGAGCAATGGGTGGATACCGAATTTCACTTTGAGCTTTCCGAGCAAAACGGTGATACTCTGCTGCGTTTTGGCCATTTAAAATGGGAAGAACAAACCGAATTCTTTGGTCATTGCAATTTCAATTGGGGTAAGTATCTGATAAGCCTGAAAAAATATTGCGAAACCGGTGAAGGAGAGCCTTTCAAACCCTGAAAAAACAAAACTTATCAATCAGTACTCAACAGATTAATCAGTGGAATACGTAATCATCTGCCTGACTGCCTTCCTCGTGGCCATCCTGACATTTTTCTCCGGTTTTGGCCTGGGTACGATCCTTACCCCGGTATTTATGATCTTTTTCCCGGTAGAGCTTGCCATTGCCCTGACCGGTGTGGTTCACTTTTGCAACAATGTATTTAAGCTCTTCCTGGTAGGTAAAAATGCAGACAAGGCTGTGGTCTTAAGATTCGGCATTCCCGCTGTAATAGCAGCTTTTGCCGGTGCCTGGGTTCTGCTCAATATACCAGACGCCAATCCGCTTTTCTCCTATCAAATGGCTGGCCGCAGCTGGGAGGTCTATCCTGTAAAATTTCTGATCTCCATATTGCTGATCATCTTTGCGGGCATGGACCTGATCCCATTTTTTAGCAAGCTGCAATTTGGTAAGGAAAAGTTGCCTCTGGGTGGCGTTTTAAGTGGTTTTTTCGGTGGACTTTCCGGCAATCAGGGCGCACTAAGGGCTGCATTTCTCATCAAAGCCGGCCTATCCAAGGAGGCATTTATCGGAACAGCCGTAGTAGTATCCACCTTCGTTGATCTCACCAGGCTCAGCGTTTACGCTACCCGGTTCTTAAAATCCGGACTTATAGACAATATCCCCATCATTGTCTGCGCCACTTTAGCGGCTATAGCCGGGGCCTATTACGGCAATATACTCCTGAAGAAAGTCACTCTGAAATCGTTGCAGATCATCGTAGCTGTCATGCTCATTTTGCTTTCTTTGGCTCTGGGTATGGGTTTGATCTAATTTTCAGTAAATTGACTGATGGTAAACCCTGAGTAAAGTAATAAATGGACCAACGCGCTAAACCCATTGTTGTTGAGCAGTATTTTGATCAACCCATTGATAGGGTCTGGAATGCCATTACCGAGCGAGACCAGATGATCCAGTGGTTTTTTGATAACATTCCAGAATTCCGCGCAGAAACCGGATTTAAAACCAGTTTTGATGTAGATTCCGGGAACCGCATCTTTCGCCATAATTGGAGGATCCTTGAGGCCGAAGCAAAAAAAAGGATCGTTTATCACTGGAGCTATGAAGACCTTCCCGGAGTTGGCAAGGTGGTATTTGAGTTGATTGAGAAGGCGGGAGGCACCCTCCTGCGTTTGACTAATACCGGGCTCGACACATTTCCTGACAGCTTACCCGAGTTCAGCAGGGAAAGCTGTGTAGCTGGCTGGGAATACTTCATCCAGGGAAATTTGAAAAAGTACTTAGATGGCAGCTAAGGCAATGCGCACTAAGATTGAAACTTTGGTACTTTAGTATGACTTATTCCCAAGGGTCAATTAATACATTTATCCAACCTGATCAATTATGAAAAAGTACATCCCTTATCTCATTTTTCTTATTCTGGTTATCGTTGCCTCGCTTTGGTTTCAGCGTACAGATGCTGATGTTCAAGAGGAAACGGCACCAGATACTAAACCTGAAATCATTATGACACAAGACAGCACACCCAGAGTTACCGGAATCGGAGGCATATTCTTCCGCGCCAAAGATCCAAAATCCATTAACGAGTGGTACGGGACACATCTCGGCCTGGCCACGGACGATTATGGCTCCCCTTTTGAATTCAGAAATGCCAACAATCCGGAAGAGATCAACTATCTGAGATGGGGTCCTTTTGTTGAGGACACGGATTATTTTGATCCTTCTAAGAAAGAGTTTATGATCAATTACCGGGTCCAGCATATTGAAGCCCTGGTAGATAAACTACGTGAAGCCGGCGTTACCATCGTAGACAGTATAGCGACCTATGACTACGGCAAATTTGTTCACATCATGGATCCTGAGGGAAACAAAATAGAACTCTGGGAACCGGTAGACAGCTTTTTTACGGCCATGGGAGGACCCACGACGAAGTAGAAGAAAAGCACCCGGGGCGCTTATTTGGTTTATTTGTTGATACGTCTTTTGTCTATTGGGCGATAAAAATATAGATGGGGGTTTAGCACCCCCTCCCCTTGTTTTAAGTTAAGTATTCAATCAGCACATTACTTGCAGTTTTAATGTTAGAAAGAAAACATGTTCTTTCTATGGAGTTATTTGTTGATTCACTACTCAGAATAACGGTCTAAACAAGGGGTCTCTCAACCCCACCCCCATTAAATAAGTTACATATCGAATCCGTACAAAACTTGCGGTTTTAAATATTTATTCAAAACGGATAAAATTCGCATTCGAATTGGCTTTCTGAATACGGGTTCATCGTTCGTTCGTCAAAATAACACTGACAGGGGCATGCAAACTCTAATCTCCATGAATCAACAAATCAACACATCAACGAATAAACTCCCCTGTAACATTTCTTCATTTATTTCTTCTAATATTCGAATAATCTCAACAACCAATCA
>JBPEXP010000204.1:0-2024 GCA_052031475.1 Flavobacteriaceae bacterium
GCATCGGTGATCGTCCCGCTGATCATAACCGGTATGTCCAGATCGCGTTCATTCTTAATTTCGTCAATGGCAAAAAGGGCAGCTTTGGCATTTAATGTGTCAAAAACGGTTTCTACCAACAAAATGTCTGCACCACCTTCAATAAGAGCCTCCACCTGTTCCCTATAAGCCTTCCTGAGAGCCTCAAAACTGATAGCTCTGTATCCCGGGTCATTTACATCCGGCGACATGCTGGCCGTTTTGTTGGTAGGGCCAATGCTCCCGGCTACAAATCGCGGTTTTTCCGGTTCGTTCTTAGTAAATTCATCTGCAACCTTTCTCGCAATCCTGGCCGCCTCCAAATTGATCTCATAGACCAATTCCTCCATACCGTAATCTGCCATTCCTACCGAAGTGCTCGAAAACGTATTGGTCTCCACAATGTCGGCACCTGCTTCAAAATACTGCCTGTGCACATCGGCGATCGCGTCGGGTTGGGTAAGGGTCAACAGGTCATTGTTGCCCTTTAAGGGAGAGGGCCAATCGGCAAATCGATTTCCTCTGAAATCGGCCTCTTCAAACTGATACTGCTGAAGCATGGTACCCATGGCTCCATCCAGCACCAGGATCCTTTCCTTTAATATTTCTTCAATTCTGTTCATAGGCTGCCATATAGGTATATGGATTCTATAATATAAATGATATCAAGACAAGATAGATAAAGGAAAACGGACTTCCGCCTGGGTTATCTTCCCCTGCACTGCAGGGATAGAATGTAGCACCTTCTTTAAAGATAAAGGGTTGCTAAGGTTTCAACGGGTCTATTCCCTCCACCTTTCTTGATAACAGTACAAATAATGAATGAACTCTGTACAAAGAAAGGGCAGATGCTGCGGATACGCAAGTAAAAAGAGAATTTTTAAAGCGTATATAAAATGCAAAGACCCTCAATTATGAGCAAATGAGGGCCTTCCACAAATTATGAACTAAAAAACACTAATGAGTTCCTTCTTTTATATTTTCTTTTTCAATCAGGGTTTCAGTAATTCTATTCATGCGCTCCACCTTTTTTTCAAAATCTACTTTGAGTGTAGACCTGAACAATCTGAGTTTATCCACCATCAGGCTGATATCCTCGGGAATAATTTCCTCAAAAAATTGTCTCAACCGCTTGGCAGTTGTAGGCGATTTCCCGTTGGTGGATATAGCGAGTTTAACATGACCTTTGGTCACAATGCCCCCCATGTAAAAATCGCAGAGAGGCGGATTGTCTGCCACGTTGACCAGCTTATCCCTCGCCCTGCAGTCTTCGTATATCTTCTCATTAACCTCAGGCGAGTCTGTAGTGGCGATAACTATGTGAAATCCTTTTAGATACCGGGGATGATAGCTGTCCTTAACCAATCTCACATCAAACTGAAGTGCCAGTTCCTTGGTGTCTTTCCTGATCATAGGCGACAACAGGGTCACTTTGGCATCCGGACTGGATTTGGTAAGAAACCTCAGTTTCTCCTCAGCCACGAATCCTCCGCCCACCAACAGGATCTTCAGATTGGATGTTTTTAGAAAAACGGGATAAAGATTATTTCGCTCCATCAGACCAATGCCCTTATTTCCATGTTTTGCTTAATGCTTCTCAGTTCCTCGTGATGCCTGACCACTTCGCCTATGACAATAATGGCCGGACTGCCCAGCCCCAGTTCGCTTACTTTCGCTTCAATGCTATCAACCGTTCCAATCCCGATCTTCTCTTCAGGTGTCGTACCATTCTGAATGATAGCTACCGGCAAATCTCCTTTACCAGCTTTCCGGAACTCATCCACAATCTGGTTCAATTTAGACATGCCCATCAGAATAACTACGGTGGCGCTTGACCTGGCTGCCAATGCAATATCAGAAGAAAGTTTATGCCGCCTGGTAGTGCCGGTAATTACCCAGAAACTCTCCGAAGAGCCTCTTTTGGTTACAGGTATATCTGCAGCTGCCGGAACCGAAACACAGGATGAAATGCCCGGAACGACAGACACTTCCAGGCCATGTTTTGT
>JBPEXP010000205.1:0-3019 GCA_052031475.1 Flavobacteriaceae bacterium
AATTGGCTGGATGATCGGGGACAAGGACCCAATCCTGACGATGTCTTGGGCGGAGCTCCAGGCCTGATGACCTCTCATATGACAGCAGGTACGGCCAACGGGGCGGCCAATACCCAGGAAAAAGGCTACCAGTATGGAGTGACTGTAGATCAAAATTCCGGGATCTTCACGGTGAGTGGAAATCTGTTAAATTTCGATGCTCCATTACAATTGTACGGCAATTCGGCAGCTGTGGGTGGAGAACTTGGCCTCTTTATCGGTGATGGTACTCAAAGCAACTTTATAAAGTTTGTGATCACCACTGATGGGCTTACTGCGCTTCAGGAGATCAACGATATACCGGGCACACCAATTAACCTCACCATTCCAATGGCCAACAGACCTCAGTCTGCTGTTGTATTTTACTTCGTCATAGATCCATCTAACGGGCTTGTCATACTGGAGTACAGCATAGATAACGGTGCTCGTACCCAATTGGGTACCATGAACGCGCAGGGCAATGTTCTGAATGCCATACAACAATCCAACACGGATCTCGCAGTTGGTTTTATAGGCACATCTAATACAGCAGGCGTTGAGCTTGAGGGTACCTGGGATTTTCTAAACGTCGTATTTGGAGACGGCAGACCGTCATTGCGTATTAATGCAGGAGGCCCAACAGTAAGCGCCACAGACGGAGGAGTGGATTGGGAGTCTAATAACATCAATGGAGCTTATACCGGTACCAATTACAGTGTTAATACAGGGAATAAGTTCAATAGTAACCTCCTTTATGCCAACAGGCACACATCAATCCCTTCTTATATAGACGCAGCCACTTTTAATGCCATATTCGCCCAAGAGAGATGGGATAGTCCTAATGGCCAGGAAATGATGTTTACTATTCCCACAGCTAATGGAGAATATATAGTAAACCTCTATATGGGTAACAGTTTCGCCGGAACCAGCCTGCCTGGTCAGCGATTATTTGATATCCTTATCGAAGGGGTACTTGTGAAAAATGACCTGGATCTCATTACGGAATTCGGTCATCAATCCGGGGGCATGTTGAGTTTTAATACCGTAGTTTCAGATGGTGCTTTAAATATAGAATTCCAACATGTTTTGGAAAACCCTCTGGTGAATGCCATTGAGGTCTTTACAAATGTAACCACAGGAAACCCCATCATTGTACAAACCATTCCAGAGCAAAACAATGTGGAAGGGGAAAACCTGGATGGCAGTCTGGGAGTTATAGCCAGTGGGGGAGATGGCAATCTTTCCTATACCATGTCTGGTCAACCCCCAGGTGTTTTTATAGAACCGACCAATGGCCAGATCGGAGGCACTATAAACCCCGGTTCGGCAGCCAATAGCCCGTACAATGTAAGTGTTACTGTAGACGATAGCGACGGACAATCCAATGATGCGGTGACCACAAATTTCACCTGGAATGTAAGCACAGGAGGGCCTTCATGCACCTGGGCCAACCTATCCAATACCACGGTTCCCAGAATGGAAACCAGAGCTGAAATTGTTGACAATAAGATCTACGCCATGGCAGGGTTTATTCAGGATCTGGCTGGTACTGATCTCAACGAAATTTACGACCCTGCCACGGATACATGGACCATTGGCACCCCCGTACCCGAGGCTATAACCCATATGGGAAGTGCCGTAGTAGGTGAAGAGATCTGGTTGATAGGCGGATTTACAGGAGACCATCCCGGGCCTTCTACGGATGTAGTATATGTCTACAACACCAAAACAGACAGCTGGAGCAATGGTCCAAGTTTACCACAGCCGATTGGATCAGGTGCTGCTACATATCACAATAATAAGATCCATTTTTTCGGCGGACTTTTGCCGGACAGGCAAACAGATATCGGTGACCACTATGTATTGGACGTTAATAATCAAGCGGCGGGTTGGACTACCGCTGCACCCATGCCGGTTCCAAGAAATCATCATTGGGCCGAAACGGTGAACGGAATTATTTATTCCATAGGAGGCCAAACCGGGCATGATGGAGCCAAAGTTTATCTGGATGTGGTACATGCCTATGATCCTGTGGCAGATTCCTGGAATCAGGTGGCCAGTTTGCCCAGAAAGAGATCACATCACGAGTCCGGTACCTCTGTACATGACAATAAGATCTTAGTTACAGGCGGCCGTGATATAAACTATTTTTTCGATGACGTCCTTGAATACGATCCGGTTAGCGATACCTGGACGCTCCTGTGCAACACACCGCAACAACTACTGGCTCCCATAGGGCTGGCGTTTGACAATCAATTTATCCTTTCAGGTGGCAATCAAAGTGGCATTCTGGTCTTATCTGATAAAACTAGAAGTATTCCATTGCAGCCCGGCACCATTTTTTCACCATTACAGATCAATTCCATTGCCAATCGGGCAGATATTGCCGGCCAAGCAGTCAGTTTTACGGCAACAGGGACCGGGGGCGATCCCTTCGCAGACTTTTCCTTTTTTATGGAAGGACAGCCTCAGGGAATAGATATTGATACAAGGACAGGTCAAATAACAGGTACTATTGATATAAGCGCCATCACCGGAGGGCCCAATAATGACGGAATCCATCCCGTGGTGGTACGAATGACCAAACCGGGCTCTGTGCGGGTTCAAACCAGTTTCACCTGGACGGTAAGTGGAGATTTGAACTGGGTAGATAAAAATGAGAACGAAAATTATACGGGCAGGCATGAGTGCTCTTTCGTTCAGGCGGGGGATAAGTTCTTCCTGATGGGTGGACGTGAGAATCCCCAGACACTGGATGTTTATGATTACGGTTCCAACAGCTGGACTTCCCTGACCAATTCGGCCCCTGTTGAATTCAATCACTACCAGGCAACGGAATACGAGGGTCTCATTTGGGTAATAGGGGCGTTTAAGGACAACTCCTTCCCCATTGAAACACCTGCGGATTTTATCTGGGCATTTGACCCTGCTACCGAGGAATGGATTCAGGGTCCAGCCATTCCTGCAGGTCGTAAAAGAGGATCAGCCGGATTGGTTGTCT
>JBPEXP010000206.1:0-6818 GCA_052031475.1 Flavobacteriaceae bacterium
AGCTTCAGGCCGGTGACCAAGGTAAACATGGACATGTTCCAGAAATCCTATGATATATTTATCCGGGACCCGAATGTAGATATGGATAACGCCATAGTTATCTTTGAGATCACTTTGGCCAATTTGAGGGCTTCGGGAGAAATAGACGAAAAGGATTTTATGGACCGGGCCGAACTCCTGTGCAGCATGGGCCACTCCGTGATGATCTCAAAATTCCAGGAATACTATAAATTGGTTGAGTTCTTCAGCAATTACACCAAGAATAAGATCGCCCTTACGATGGGGGTCAATAACCTGATCGACATTTTTGACGAGAAGTATTACCGCCATTTAAGTGGGGGTATTCTGGAGGCATTCGGAAAGTTATTCTTTAAAGAATTGATCGTCTACCTCTATCCGATGAAAAAATCAGATACGGGCGAGGTACTTACCAGCAATAACATCAAAGTCCATCCCAGGATGAAAGAGCTGTACAAGTTCTTTAAGTACAACGGTAAGGTGATGGACATTATAGATTACGATCCGGAGATCATGCACATCTTCTCCCGCGATGTACTGAAGAAAATACAAAATGGCGAAAGTGGCTGGGAAGAAATGCTGCCTGAAGGTATCGCCGAAATGATCAAAGAAAACAAAATGTTCGCAACCGATGAAGTGAGCAGGGAAAAAGAAAAAGTGAGCTGATAAAATCCGCTAAAAAAAAGAGCCCGTTCTATTGAAACGGGCTTTTTTTATTATACTAGGATCTGCGAGGCGTGATCTTTGGTCTTCACCTTGTCAATCACGCGGCTTACCACTCCTTCCTCATTGATGATAAAGGTTTTCCTGTGGATGCCGTCGTATTCCCTGCCCATGAACTTTTTTGGACCCCACACGCCAAAAATATCAATAACGCTGCGGTCTTCATCGGCCAGCAAAGGGAAGGGAAAATCAAACTTATCCCTGAAATTGGCCTGCTTCTTCTGAGAATCGGCACTTACGCCCAGTAACTCGTAGCCTTCAGCTTGCAATTCGCTGTAGTGATCCCTGAGATTGCATGCTTCCAGCGTACATCCCGGTGTATTGGCCTTGGGGTAGAAAAAAACAACCAGTTTCTTGCCCCGGTAATCCGATAAGCTGATCTCATTACCATCCTGGTCTTTTGCCGTAAAATCGGGGACCTTGTCCCCTTCCTGAAGTGTTTTCATAGTCAATTTTTAATTATTTTCGCATCAATTTTGCCAAAAATAAGAAAATGACCAAAGCGGAGAAAGTAGACTTTATCCTGGGTGTGCTCGAGGAGATTTATCCGGAAGTGCCCGTACCTCTGGAGCACAGGGATCCATACACCCTGCTGATCGCTGTACTGCTTTCCGCACAGAGTACCGATGTTCGGGTAAACGAGATTACACCTATTTTGTTTGCCAGGGCATCTGATCCCTATCAGATGGTAAAACTCCGTGTTGATGAGATCCGCGAGATCATCAAACCCGTGGGATTATCGCCCTCCAAATCCAAGGCAATACACGGTTTGTCTGAGATCCTGATCGAAAAATACGACGGCAGGGTTCCCAGAGATATCGAAAAGCTGGAGGAATTGCCCGGTGTGGGACACAAAACGGCAAGCGTAGTGGTATCACAGGCATTTGGTATCCCAGCCTTTCCGGTAGACACCCACATTCACAGACTAATGTACCGCTGGGGACTCTCTAACGGGAAAAATGTCGTGCAGACCGAAAAAGATGCGAAGCGGCTCTTTCCGCAGGAATTGTGGAATAAACTGCACCTTCAAATTATCTGGTATGGAAGGGAATACTGTCCGGCAAGGGGTTGGGACCTGGAGAAGGACATTATAACCAAGGAAGTGGGAAGGAAATCGGTTCTGGCGGAATACTACAAAAAAAAGGCCCGCTAAATGCGGGCCCTGATGTCCTTAATTCAAACTCGATTCGAATTTGAATTCCCCATAATTAACATAGTGCAACGATCTCGAGTAATCCAGCAGAAACTTGATTGTTTCGGCACTTACCTTGAACGACCTACTTACACTTTTTTCTTCAGAGTAAATTTTTTCCATATGATTATAGTATCGTTACGATATCATAACGCCACTAAAATGGAAATATTGCTCTGAGCCGAAACTGTTTAAGAATTGGTCAGTACTATTTTGTGTTTCTCAATGATTTTCCTCAGGTTGATCAGGGCGTAGCGCATCCTTCCAAGGGCCGTGTTGATGCTTACTCCGGTATTTTCCGAGATCTCTTTAAAGCTCATATCCCTGTATATACGCATGATCAAAACTTCTTTCTGATCGTCCGGTAATTCTTCAATAAGTAATTCGAGGTCACTGTCTATCTGGTCTTTGATAATCTGCTTTTCGGCATTCAGCTTGTCGTCTCCAATGACCGAGAAGATGTTGAAATCATCGCTGCCTTCAAACTTGGGCATTCTCTTATTCCTTCTGAAGTGATCGATGATCAGGTTGTGTGCAATCCTCATGACCCAGGGCAAAAATTTGCCCTCCTCGCTGTAGCAGCCTTTTTTCAATGTCTTGATGACCTTGATAAAAGTATCCTGGAAGATATCTTCTGTGATATCTCGGTCTAAAACTTTGGAATAAATAAAACTTGTAATCCTTTGATTGTGTTTCTTGATCAAGATTTCAAGGGCGGATTCATCGCCGCTGATGTAGTCCCTTACAAGTATTGAATCATCGTGATGCGTTTCCATATAAAGTATTTTTTGGTTAAGAACAGGATTTGTCAATTAAATTCTACCAGTTTTGCTGGTCATGGTTGCTCTTTTCGTTTTTCTGAGTCGTGGAATAAAAGTAGATAAATAGGCTACCGCGGGAAAAACTATGTTGTGTAACCCCCATATTTTGATGTAAAAGGCGGGTTTTATCATTTCTGGTACAATAAAACGGCCCGTTTGGAGTTGATTGAGGCCTTTAAACATCCGGATCACGGCAGGTAAATCAGCTATAAAACAAAAATCCCTTCCTTTATGGAAGGGATGTGATTAGGAATATACGGTTCCTTCAGCTTAATTCAGATTATTCTCAAATGTGAATTGCTGGTGTCTTACTATATTAAGGGATTTGGAGTAGCTCAGCAAGAACGACACCTTTTCCGGTCTCGTCTTTAAAAGCTTACATCGATCCTGGGGTTTCGGGTAGATTTGCTCCATAGATTCTGTCTTGTTATATCTAAATAACGCAGGAGCTACCGAAATGGTCGGAATTCTCGACCTAAAACCGATTAATTCGTCAAAACAATATTATTCTTTTCAATGATCTTTCTCAGGTTGATCAGGGCATATCTCATACGCCCCAGGGCTGTATTGATGCTAACCCCTGTATTTTCTGAGATTTCCTTGAAGCTCATATCGCGATATATACGCATGATGAGTACCTGTTTCTGGTCTTCAGGCAATTCCTCGATAAGCAGCGTAAGGTCGCTGTCTATCTGCTCCTTGATCAATTGCTTTTCGGCATTGGGTTTGTCATCTCCCAGTACTGAAAATATGTTGAAGTCGTCTGTTCCCTCAAATCGGGGCATTCTTCTGTTTCTTCTAAAATGATCTATGATCAGGTTGTGAGCAATTCGCATCACCCAGGGCAGGAATTTGCCCTCCTCGCTGTAGTTACCCTTTTTTAAGGTCCGGATGACCTTGATAAAGGTATCCTGGAAAATATCCTCCGTGATCTCCCGGTCCATGACCTTGGAATAGATAAAACTGGTAAGACGCTGGTTGTGCTTAAGAATCAGCTTTTCAAGAGCTGATTCATCTCCACTCATATAATTACTGACAAGGATAGAATCTTCGATCTGCAGTTCCATACTCATTACTTTTTTGGTTAAATAAGGGGCCCTGATTGGGTCTAAGGGCGCTAGCTATTTAGGTTAATTCTCAAAAAAGTAATTTTCTACGTATAGGCGATCGTTTGTGTTTTATACGGTTCAAATATAGAAAAATTCTGATCTTATAAAAAAAACAATGTTGTGATTTGCTTATTTTTTGAAGTATAGTTTCACCTATTAGCTATTGACTTTCGCATATTGTATCTTTGCAAATCTCATGAATAAGCCGATGTCCGTCATCACAGCAGACCCTAAGAAAAACATCATCATCAAAGGTGCTAAACTGCACAATTTGAAGGACATAGACGTAGTTATTCCCAGGAATAAACTGGTAGTTATCACAGGTCTTTCCGGGTCCGGAAAGTCTACTCTGGCCTTCGATACCCTCTACGCAGAAGGTCAGAGGAGATATGTTGAGAGCCTTTCTTCCTACGCGCGTCAGTTCCTGGGCAAATTAGACAAACCGAAGGTGGATTACATTAAAGGGATTGCCCCTGCCATCGCCATAGAACAAAAGGTAAACTCTACCAATCCCAGGTCTACCGTTGGTACATCAACCGAGATCTACGATTACCTGAAATTGTTATTTGCCCGTATAGGCAAGACCTATTCACCGGTTTCGGGGGAACTGGTCAGAAAGCATACAACTTCAGACGTCGTAGAAAAAGTTCGTTCCTATGATGACGGAACCCGCCTGCTGCTCCTGGCCCCTATCCATGTCCCTAAAGAGCGGGATCCCCAAAAGTTGCTGCAAGTGATGAACAAGCAGGGCTATGCCAGAATTAAGTATAAGGGTGAGATTTTGCGCATCGATGCGGATATTGAAGACCTCGGGAGAGATTTCAGCCTGGTAGTGGACCGGATCGTAAAAAAAGACGACGAGGACTTCTATTACAGGTTAGCCAATGCCGTGGATACCGCTTTTTTTGAAGGCAAGGGAGAATGTGTGATCGAGGAAGTAGAAAGCGGCAAGACCTTTGAGTTCAGTCAGAAGTTTGAACTGGACGGCATGAGCTTCCTGGAGCCCAATGTTCACCTGTTTAGTTTTAACAATCCCTACGGAGCCTGTCCGAAATGCGAGGGCTACGGCGATGTTATCGGGATTGATGAACGCCTGGTAATACCCAATACAGCACTGTCTATATACGAGAATGCTGTATTTCCATGGAGGGGTGAAAGAATGAGCAGATATCGGGACCAATTGGTCAACAATGCTTATAAATTTGACTTCCCTATTCACAAACCGTGGTTTGAATTGAGTGAAGAACAACAAGAACTGGTCTGGAAGGGTAACACACACTTCACAGGTATTGACCGATTCTTTAAGAAACTGGAAGATAAGAGCTATAAGATCCAGAACCGTGTGATGTTGTCCCGGTACCGCGGCAAAACCCGTTGCAGCCTATGCCACGGGCGCAGGCTTCGAAAAGAAACGGAGTATATAAAGGTTGGCGGTAAAAGTATTACTGAGCTTGTGGATATATCTATTGAAAAGCTGGCAGACTTTTTCAGTGAACTACAATTAGATAGCCACGACCGAAAAATTGCCAAAAGACTGCTCAAGGAAATTAATACCAGGCTCGGCTTCCTGCAAAAGGTTGGGCTGAGTTATCTGACCCTGAATCGCAAATCCAACACCCTTTCCGGTGGAGAGAGTCAGCGTATCAACCTGGCCACTTCATTAGGCAGCAGCCTGGTGGGCTCTATGTATATCCTGGACGAGCCCAGTATCGGCTTGCACCCCAGGGATACAGAGAATCTGATAGAAGTACTTAAATCGCTCAGGGATCTCGGAAATACCGTCATTGTTGTGGAACACGACGAAGATATAATGAAGGCCGCTGATGAAGTGATCGACATAGGGCCGGAAGCAGGTACCCATGGCGGCGAAATTGTGGCTCACGGTCCGATATCCGACCTGCTGAATTCTGATTCACTGACGGCCCGCTACCTGAACGGGAGCCTGGATATAGAGGTGCCCAATTCCAGAAGGGCCTCCAAAAATTTTATCAATATCAAAGGTGCCAGGGAAAACAACCTGAAAAACATCGATGTAGTTTTCCCTTTGAATATGCTAACCGTAGTCACAGGAGTATCGGGCAGCGGAAAAAGTACGCTGGTTAAAAAATTACTCTATCCCGTAGTACAGAAGGAAACCGGCGGCTATGGAGATCGGGCCGGTCAGTATTCTGCCGTAGAAGGCCAGTTCAAGAATATACAGCGGGTAGAATTTGTAGATCAGAATCCAATTGGCCGCTCTTCCCGAAGCAATCCGGTAACATACATCAAGGCCTACGATGACATCAGGGCCCTTTTTGCAGCACAAAAGCTCAGTAAGATCAGGGGCTATCAGGCCAAACACTTTTCATTTAATGTAGATGGCGGCCGCTGTGAGAAATGCAAAGGGGAAGGAGAAATTACTGTGGAAATGCAATTTATGGCCGATGTTCATCTCGAATGCGACACCTGCCATGGCAAGCGCTTTAAAAAAGACGTGCTGGAAGTACGTTTTGAAGGGGCAAATATTGATGATGTCCTCAATATGACCATTGACAATGCTATGGAGTTCTTTTCAACGCACAAAGAAACCAAGATCGCCTCTAAATTGAAGTCGCTTCAGGACGTAGGATTGGGCTATGTTACCCTGGGGCAGTCATCTTCTACGCTATCCGGCGGTGAAGCACAAAGGATAAAACTGGCTTCCTTTCTGCTTAAGGGTAACGACCGGGAAAAGACACTCTTTATTTTTGATGAGCCCACTACGGGCCTTCATTTTCACGATATCAAGAAGTTGCTGGCTTCTTTTGAAGCACTGATCAAACGCGGACATTCCATCATTGTTATAGAACACAATATGGAGTTGATCAAATGTGCCGACCACATCATCGACCTGGGGCCCGAGGGGGGTGAGAACGGAGGCCAACTAATCGCCAGCGGCACACCCGAAGAAGTTGCTAAATCTTCCCAATCTCACAC
>JBPEXP010000207.1:0-3761 GCA_052031475.1 Flavobacteriaceae bacterium
TCAGGCTAGTAAATGCATTTGTGATGTACAGAATATTTAGGGCAAGTGTTTAGAATTTATGGTGAGATCACAAATGAATCCCAACACCAATGCTGCCAGCCGTAGCGGTTCCCCCTCCGAACTCGAGGATTAAGCCCCACATGTCACTGAACTTATACTCGGCGCCAATGTGAAGATTTATGCCAAAATCGTCTCCGTCTCCAACAACGAATCCGGCATCCGCACCCGCCCATATATCCCAGGGTTCAACCAGGTTCAACAGGCTGTCAAAATAATAATCCACCCTGCCACCAAGCGCGAGATCATTCTCGCCACTGAACCAGATCCGGGCTTCCGGCGAAACTGTCAGGTTATCGGCCACCATAAACTCATAGTTGGCAGATACGCTAGAGTCATCACCGAAACTCACAAAGGCGTTCAGTGCCGATCCATAATTCTCCTGCCCGACAACGTTGGTAGTCATACCAAGGGCAACAGTGAAAATCAACATTGTAATTCTTAATCTATCTCGCATCGTGCTCATTTTTGTTTATTGAGGGGGCAAAGTATAAAAAAATATAATAAGTATTTAAGAGCTACATTTTTAATATGGCATTTACTGGATGATCCACCAAGCCTAAAATGTTTATGGACGTTGAATGAAATTTTCAGCACACCAAACCACCTGTCAGACCAATCTTCGGAAAAACCCGTCAATGCCCTATAATCCGCCTGGTTACCTGGAATTTATGCTTATCATTTGACTTTCCAACTTCTATCCATTATATTATAGGGTCAGCGTAATTTCAAAACAATTATTAATATATGATCGGTAAAAAAGAGAAAAAAGAAAACGGAGAAATTTTAGAAAAATCGGTAAACCACCTGAAAGCACAGGGATTTACAGATATTAAAGCCCCCTTGCCGGGCTATGAATCGCCTAAAACCTTTAAAGGTAAATCCAGCGGCCTGGAAGTGGCGGCAGATATCTCGGCCAAGAAGAATGGAAGAAAATACTTTTTTGATATTAGCCTGAAATCTGAGAAGGCAAAGTTGCTTAAATCCAAGTGGCTGCTACTGGATACCGTGGCAAGATTGAAATCAAATCGATTTAAGATCATCACAACCAGAGGTCATTTCAAGTTTACAGATGAACTTCTAAAAGACATTAACCTGCAAAACAAAAATCCAATCAGGATCTGATACCATATTTCATGGTATGATCACCTATGGGTAAATGGGTCTTTTAGAATTCTTATTGAAAATTATCACCATTTGAAATTTTCAAAGCATATAGCCAGGTTCTCCTGGCTTTTTAGATGGTCCCCTCGGTTTTCTGTATGTCGCGATGTATACCATTAAAAAACATCCAAAGTTACAATTGAAACGATCTTGACCGAAGTTGTGCAAATGCTTTCCATATAAAAGATTATACCGTAATTTCGGCCGCTCAAAAGCTTTAATTCCTAGGCATAGCATATGAATGAAGAAGTAGTTGCACTGGAAACCCTTGAAACGGAGATCGGCAAACCTTACAGAGACCTGCGATATCTGCTGGTCGCTCTACACGAAATCCTGATCGAGAATGGAGAATCTGAAATTGCCGCCAGCATTCCATGGATCCATGGGAATGGTCCGTTAAAGGAGCTCTCGGTAGCCAACCAGGTTCAGTTATATTCCCTGATCTTCCAGCTGGTGAATATGGTAGAGATCAATCATGCCGTGCAACAAAGGCGCGCCTTTGAAGACAAAGATCTGACAAAGGTCAATGGCCTCTGGGCACAGAATATCAGTGAATTATTAAAAAGAGGCATCCCAAAAGATGAGATCCTTAAGGAATTGCAGCAAGTAGACGTAGAACCGGTACTTACAGCCCACCCCACGGAGGCAAAACGCGCGACAGTTCTTGAACATCACAGGGAACTCTATCTCCTGCTTGTGCAATTGGAGAACCGGATGTATTCCAGACAGGAACAAGAAAATATTCGGACCAATGTCAAACTGGCGCTATACAGGCTCTGGAAGACCGGGGAGATCTATCTGGAAAAGCCCGACGTATCTTCTGAGCTAAGAAATATCCAACATTACCTGGTCAATGTCTTCCCTGAAGTGATCCCTATAGTAGACCGAAGGCTGGAACAAGCCATGGATTTTCTCGGGAATGGAACGGATGAACTTAAATATTCCCACGCCTATCCCAGAATTCGTTTTGGTAATTGGGTGGGTGGCGACCGCGATGGTCATCCCCTTGTGACAGCCGAAGTTACCCAGCATACCTTGCTTTCCCTTCGTCTGAATGCTTTTGTGGTCATCAGGAGAAAATTAGTGGACCTGGTGCGCAAGATGAGTTTTAGTCATGAATTAGGACTTTGTTCAAAGGAATTTCAGAACAGGGTATATGAAATGTCTGAAGAGCTGGAAAACAGGGGACACGATGCGCTCACACGCAATAAAGGAGAGGCTTTCAGGCAGATCCTCCATATGATGATCAGCAAATTACCGGTTGATACTGAAAGAGGACATGCAACGCGACTTTCTGAACTGACGGGTTCCTATCAGCACAGCAGGACGCTCATTGAAGATCTCAGGCTGCTTCAGCAAGAATTGCTGAGTTATGGTGCGCGCACCATTGCCTATAATGACGTAAAGGATGCCATCAGACTGGTGGAGATCTTCGGATTTCACCTGGCAGCATTGGACATCAGGCAAAATAGCAGCTTTCACGACAAGGCCATCAGCCAGTTACTGGAAGCAGCTCACCTTCCCGATACTGATTTTGAAGCCTGGGATGAGACAAAACGTACTGATTTCCTTTTAAAAGAACTGGAATTTGCCCGGCCCTTCATTCATCCAAGAACAGAACTGAAAGGCGAATCATTAGCTGTTATGGAATGCTACCGCCTGGTAGAAGCGCATACTTTTAAATACGGTTTCAATTGCATCGGGTCTTTTATAGTAAGTATGACCCGTTCATTTTCAGACCTGATGGCGGTCTACGTACTGGCAAGGGAAGCCGGACTAACCTTTATGTCTAAGGAGGGACTTGTATTAAAAGTCCATGTGGTTCCCCTGCTTGAAACCATTGACGACCTGGAAAACGGACCGGCCATCTTAAAAACTTATTTTGAAACCCCCATCGTTCAGCGATCACTAAAATATTACCAGGAACAGAAAGGCTTGCAAAAGCCTGTCCAACAGGTCATGGTAGGCTATAGCGACAGCAATAAAGATGGCGGGATCATTGCCAGCCAGTGGCACCTGTACAAAGCTCAATACCGGATCACAGAATTAGCGGAAAAATACGGCATTGAGATACGCTTTTTTCACGGCAAAGGAGGTTCCATTAGCCGGGGATCGGGTCCTACCCACTATTTTCTCAAGGCTTTACCCTACCAGTCTCCAGGCGGACAGATCCGGCTTACCGAGCAAGGTGAGACCATCGCGCAGAAATACGCCAATAAGGTAAATGCCGCCTATAACCTGGAATTACTGGCAGCCAATACACTCTACAAAACTCTTTTAGATAAAAAGAGTGAACGGAAGTTTCACCCTAACGAAGAGATCATTGAATGGCTGGCGATAGAAAGTAAAAAGGCCTACGAAAATTTGCTGAATTCCGATGGCTTTATCAGTTACTTCAGGCAGGCCACTCCCATTGACGCAATAGAAACGAGCAAGATCGGATCACGACCCGCCAAGAGAACCGGCGCCAATACACTGGAAGATCTCAGGGCTATTCCCTGGGTCTTTTCCTGGAGCCAGTCGCGTTACCACATGACCAG
>JBPEXP010000208.1:0-2439 GCA_052031475.1 Flavobacteriaceae bacterium
CGTCATCAATCAAATGCCCGAATTGAGGATTCCTTTGCTTCACCTCCTCAAGATGCTCATGGATCTGGGACGCAAAATCAAAATCCCCGTTAGATTTAGCCAACTCATAGAGTTCGACGGATAAGAGCCAATCATCCGGATAGTGTTCCCTGATCTCTTTAAAGACCTTGTTCCGGGAGATCGTAGTGTTGATCCCTTCCCTAAAATGTCTTATTTGTTCATAATATCTCTCAAGTGTCTGTCTTTCAGAAGATTTAGGAACTTTAATGGTCTTGGTAGACAGCTCATGGGTGATCAGGTCAAAACTACTCAGGTCTGCCGGGCCGTTAAAAGCAGAAACCACCTCAACGCCTACCGCCATATTGTAGAAGCCCCGTTCCGGTTTAAAGATCACTTCATCCCGGTAAGCGACCGTACAATTGTCTAAGGTGATCAGAATGATCTCACCCCTGAGGTTTCGTGTCCCGGTGACAATATCCCCGCTCACTTTAACTTCACCCTCGAATTCCAGAACTACCTTTTCTCCTTCGTAAATATTATAGGCTTTCAGGTCCCTCGGACTCATATCTTCAATAGCCAGGTTGATCCCCTTTAATTTACCTAATGGGGTGCCAAATCCGTCCGGGTGATGGGCTGTGCTGTGACCCACCAGTTCTTTTTCCCTGTACGATAGGGCAGTAGGTCCTTCCGTTTGTATGTACACCGGTTTTCCTTCATGCTCAATAACCCTGCTGAAGATTCCTGAAATCTGAAGGCCGGTACTTAATTCTACCGTGCCTAGTTCGGCAGCGTTGATCAGTTTTTTTACCCCTTTCAATCCACCTTTGCGAAGCGCCATGGTATTGGCAAATTCTTCCAGAACTTCACTGAGATATGCGAAATCCGGGGTGACGAATAATTGAGGCTGTGGCTTGGTAATATCAAAGGAGGTGTGAACAGCCTCCATGGAATAAGGGATCTTTTTCACTTCATCTGTCATGCACCAGGCGCTTTCCCCGATAGAAGACAACAAGCCGGCACCGTATATTTTTGGATTTGTCAGACTGCCAATTAAGCCGTATTCCACGGTCCACCAATGGAGGTTGCGGATGAGGGCCATTTCGCTGGGTTCGCCCATATTCTTCTGCAGTTCTTCGATGACTTTTTCTGCCTTTTCAATCTCATCCTGTGGTGTACCGGGAGCTTCCTTGATGATTGAAAGATGTCTGACCGCATCGTAGAGCTCGTAGTCCTTGGCACTTGAGATGGCCTTACAACCAATTTCGCCGAAGCGTCTCAGATATTCTGCATACTCCGGATTGGCAATAATAGGGGCATGCCCTGCTCCTTCATGGATGATGTCCGGAGCCGGGGTGTATTCAATATGTTCCAGCTGCCTGATGTCTGAGGCGATGACCAGAACATTATATGCCTGGAATTCCATAAAAGCGGCCGGTGGGATGAAGCCGTCTACTGCCACCGCCGCCCATCCTATTTCCTTCAGGATGCGGTTCATTCCATACATATTGGGTATATGGTCAATGGAGATGCCTGTCTTTTTCAATCCGTCCGCGTATGAGTCATGTGCTACCTTGCTCAGATAGTCCACATTCTTCCTCATTACATAGCGCCAAACGGCCTGATCAATGGCTGAATATTCATCGTAATTCTGAGGTTTAATGTACTGCTTGAGGTGCTTGGGAAGCTTATCGAGTATAGGATTACTCTCGTATGTCATACAAGTATGATTTTGTTCTATAAAGTTACGAAAAAAAACTGCCCTGAATGGGTTCCAGGGCAGATGTATATCAATTGGATGCTACTATTTCGGGCGGGTATTTTCGCATAATTTCATAGACAAATTCCCTGATCCTCCGCTCCTTCTTTTCCACATCCTTGTAACGGCTTAAACTCCCTACACCTTTACCTTGCCAGACCAATTGCTTAGACTCAGCATCTATGAGATCTATATAGAGCGCGCCTTCTGTATAGCTGCTTACGGCGGGCCCCCAATAACCGGGTCCCCAATAGCCGCCCCAGTAGCCGCCCCAATACGGGCCCCAGCCACCCCATCCCCATCCCCAGGGATAGTTTTGGTAAACATTGACACGTTCTTTTTCATCGGTGAAAATGCTGACCAGGATGTCGGGGTCCTTGGACTTCTGAAAACCCCGCTGACTCATTTCGTATTCAATTGCTTTGAGTATCCTTCGCTTGTCCAGATCGGAAACCTGAACCTGGTCTATACCGGTTTTATAAAAGGCATAGGATTTATAAGAATCAAAGTTGACCTGCCGGTCATAATCGGCCACCACATCCACACTGCGGCATGATGTGAATAAGACTGCTGAGAACAACAGCAGGGCCATCAAATTTAAATTTTTCATAAGGCTATTTTTTTTGAGAATCCTAAGGCGTAATTCTGTCATTATATCGGCACAAATATCATGCCGAATAATA
>JBPEXP010000209.1:0-8662 GCA_052031475.1 Flavobacteriaceae bacterium
TTATCCCTCATCATCAACCACCTATTATTCCGAAGACGACAAGATAAAGGCTAACGGTTTTGCCGCAGAAGTGGTTGAAGCCTGGGAAGCTGCGGCTTTTAATCTAAAGGATCTTATTGAGGATGTAGCTGTACTTAGAATCGGTCTGGTGCTTTCCGATGAAGGCGGTGCTTTAGACCAAATGGCAAAACCCGTACGCCTGGGACTTGGTTCGGCATTTGGTTCCGGCGAGCAGTGGCAATCCTGGATCCATATAGACGACCTCACAGAAATGTTTCTTTTCCTGACGCGGGAAAAATGGAGCGGTGTTTTTAATGCTGTGGCTCCTAATCCTGTTACCCAGAATAAATTGATCAAGGAACTGGCCAAGGTACTTAACAAACCTCTTTTCATGCCCAACATTCCTGCCACACCACTTAAATGGATGCTTGGCGAGATGTCGGAGATCGTGTTGTCCAGTCAGCGCGTAAGCAGTAAAAAAATTGAATCCCGGGGTTATGATTTTACTTACCAGAATATTTGCCGCGCCTTAGAAGCGATTTATACCGACAATTCCTAACTGTCTTCCTTTTAGCAGACAAGTCTCAACCCGGACGCATACTGCCTAATCCTGCATCTTACCCTGCATTTTGCGTGACATTTTGACATTTTTAAATAATTGGCAGTACTTTTGCCATCTTTTAATGGTGTAAAAAGATTTGTACATGAGCAAGAAAACAAAAGTTGAGGATCTCGAACAGCTTATGCCGGACGATGAACAGAACAAGGAAGTACAGACTTCTCAGGAAGAAGGCAGTCCAGAAGAATCCGATCAGCTGAGTCCCGAAGAGGAATTAAAGGAAGAGTTGGCCAGGGAAAAAGATAAGTTTCTCAGGCTTTTTGCAGAATTTGAGAATTACAAGAAGCGAACTTCCAAAGAGCGCATGGATCTTTTTAAAACGGCTGGCCAGGAGGTTATGACGGCTCTTCTGCCCATTCTTGATGATTTTGAAAGGGCGCTTAAAGAAATGTCCAAATCAGAAGACAAGGAAATGTTCAAAGGCGTAGAGCTGATCAGCAATAAGTTGAAAGAAACGCTCAAGGCTAAAGGTCTAGAAGAAATAAAGACCAAGGAAGGAGACGACTTTGATCCTGAAGTGCACGATGCCATTACCCAGATACCTGCACCGAGCAAGAAATTAAAGGGAAAGATCATAGACGTTACCGAAAAAGGTTATACGCTGGGTGATAGGATCCTCAGACATCCGAAAGTCGTTGTAGGCAACTAATCTAAGCCCGGAAGATAATGAAGCAAGATTATTACGAAATACTGGGAGTGAACAAAAGCGCTTCTGCGGCTGAGATCAAGAAGGCCTATAGGAAGAAGGCGATTGAATATCACCCGGACAAAAACCCCGGTGACGCCAAGGCAGAGGAAAATTTTAAGAAAGCTGCTGAGGCTTACGAGGTATTGAGTGATCCGGATAAACGATCCAGATATGATCAATATGGGCACGCCGCTTTTGAAGGCGGTGGCTTTGGTGCCGGCGGCATGAATATGGAAGACATTTTCAGCCAGTTCGGTGATATTTTCGGGAGTGCATTTGGTGGCGGTTTCGGAGGATTTGGTGGTTTTGGAAGCAGTGCCGGCAGGCGTGTTAAAGGCAGCAACCTCCGCATCAGGGTTAAGCTGAACCTGGAGGAGGTCGCCCATGGTGTAGAGAAAAAAGTCAAGGTTAAGAGGAAAGTACAGGCTCCGGGCGTCACTTATAAAACATGTCCGACCTGTAACGGAGCTGGCCAGGTGACTAAAATTACAAATACCATTTTGGGCCGGATGCAAACTGCAACCACTTGCTCAAATTGTAGCGGTACCGGTCAGGTGATCAACAGCAAACCGGCAGAGGCAGATGCTCAAGGATTAAAAGTGTCGGAAGAGACCGTATCGATCAAAATTCCGGCCGGAGTAGAAGACGGCATGCAGCTAAAGGTTTCCGGCAAGGGGAATGAGGCACCCGGCAACGGCGTTCCAGGTGATCTGCTGGTGGCCATCGAAACCATAGAGCACGATAGCTTGAAGCGAGAAGGGGATAATCTCCACTATGACCTCTACATCAGCATCTCAGATGCGGCCCTGGGTACCTCTAAGGAAATCGATACTGTGAATGGTAAAGTGAGGATCAAATTGGAACCTGGCATCCAATCGGGCAAAATTCTGCGCTTGAGAGGAAAAGGGGTTCGCAGTTTAAACGGATATGGTCAGGGAGACCTCCTGGTCCATGTAAATGTGTGGACGCCCAAGGAACTCAATAAAGAGCAAAAGGAGTTCTTTGAAAAGATGCAGGGAACGGAAAATTTCGAACCAAATCCGGAAAAATCCGACAAATCGTTCTTTGAGAAGGTAAAGGACATGTTCTCCTGATAATTTTTACCATGTTTAAATAAAAAACGTATATTTGAAACAATATTGGGGAACCAATATTAATTTTCTTTTTCATAGCAATTTTTTTCCCATCCTTAATGCCAATTAAGGGTGGGTTTTGCTTTTAGGGCCCTGCCTATTGCACATTGGATCTGGCCTGAAGCCTCCGGGAGACTTCAAGATGCTAAACTGCATGATCCGAGCTTTTATCTTCATTATTTTCTTCTGGAAGAGTCAAATAGTTTTCAGAATTGGCGAATTAGGACTTATTTTGCAAGCGCAATCTACCTCCAACCTTTTAATAGAGCACAGCAAAAGGCAAGGCTTAGTAAATTTGCCCAATATTTTGAAAATTATGAAAAGCAACCAGTATGGATAATATCCTGGTAGCCAACGAGGTAACCAAGCAGTACGGTGCTAATTACGCCCTTAAGAACGTATCACTAGAAATACCGAGAAACAGCATTTATGGCCTTTTGGGCCCCAATGGTGCCGGGAAGACGACCCTCATCCGTATCATCAATCAAATCACCTATCCGGATTCCGGGGAGGTAATCTTTGACGGTCAACCACTTCAGCCGCATCATGTCTCCCACATTGGATATCTGCCTGAAGAACGCGGTTTGTACAAGAGCATGAAGGTTGGGGAACAGGCCATGTATCTGGCCAGATTGAAGGGCTTGAGCAAAACCGAGGCCAAAGAACGACTCGGCTATTGGTTTGAGAGGCTGGAGATCGGAAATTGGTGGAATCGGAAGATCCAGGAACTCTCCAAAGGAATGGCCCAGAAAATTCAATTCATCGTCACGGTATTACACCGGCCAAAACTGTTGATCTTCGATGAACCTTTTAGCGGATTTGATCCCATTAATGCCAATATTATTAAGGAAGAGATCCTGCGCCTGAGAGACCAGGGCACTTCCATTATTTTCTCTACCCACAGAATGGAATCTGTGGAAGAACTCTGTGAGTATATCACTCTTTTGCACGAGGCGGAAAAGATATTGGACGGCAAGCTATCAGAAATTCAAAAGGCCTATAAGAAAAACCTGTTTCGGGTTGTAGTGGAAACCGAAAACAAAGAAGGACTCCTGGCCTGGTTGAAAGAAGGCTATGAGATCTCCTCTGCAGAATTTTCAACCTCAGATCAACCATTGGAATTTACAGTCCGCCTGCCCAATTCGGACAGCAGGACATTTCTTGCCCTCTTGTCCGACAAGGCCAACATCAACAGCTTTATAGAAAAAGTACCGAGTGCGAATGAGATTTTTATCCGTACCGTCCAAAGCATGGGAGTTTATGAATAAGCTATCTCTGATCATCAAAAGGGAATACCTGGCAAAAGTCCGGAATAAGTCTTTTGTGATCATGACATTTTTGAGTCCGATTTTGATGGTGGGAATGATTGTACTCATCGCTTACCTCACTCGTCTTAACGACAGCGAGAAAAAGGTAGTGGCAGTATTGAACGAGTCCGGTTATTTCCTCTCAGACTTTAATCGCAACAGCAGGATTTCATTTGTTCACATGATGGATCTGCAACTGGATCAGGCCAAGGATTCTGTAGAAAACATGGGTCTTTCCGGATTGCTGTATCTGCCCAACGCCCAGACCAGCCAGGGTGTGGCCGAAGGGTCTGTTTTTTACTCCTCAGATTCACCTGATTCTATGGTACTGGATCAACTGGAATCTATTTTTCAGTCCAAGCTCAGAAGAGATCGGCTAACGGCCCTGGGAGTCAGCAATGAGCAGTTTGATGAAGTCAATGACCGATTTGAAATTCAGACCTCTACCTATTCCGGAAAACTGAATTTAAAAGGCATTAATGAACTCAAAGCTTTTTTTGGAGGTGCTTTTGGATATCTGATCATGATGTTTATCATTATTTATGGCGGATTTGTCATGCGCAGTGTCATCGAAGAAAAGACCAGCAGGATCATTGAAGTGATCATTTCCTCGGTAAAACCGTTTCAACTCATGCTCGGGAAGATTATCGGCACCTCTCTGGCCGGAATCACACAATTTGCTATTTGGATCGTATCCGCCACCTTATTGCTCGTAGTCATTGTCATGGTTTTCAACATAGATACCAGCTTTCTGGATGCTTCTCCATCCCTGGCTCCGGATACTATGGCGCCCGTACCCCCAACACCAGACCTGGATAAGATGCAGCTCTATGCGGCCGAGATTTTTCAACTGCCCTGGTTGTTGCTCATCGTCTCTTTCGTCGTTTATTTTATACTGGGTTACCTCA
This sequence comes from Flavobacteriaceae bacterium, assembly GCA_052031475.1. Taxonomy (GTDB): domain Bacteria; phylum Bacteroidota; class Bacteroidia; order Flavobacteriales; family Flavobacteriaceae; genus JAHEJJ01. The sequence goes on from JBPEXP010000209.1 coordinate 4,656, forward strand.
TATACAGTTCTATCTATGCAGCCATCGGAGCCGCTGTAGACAACGAAACGGATACCCAGCAATTTATTTTCCCTATCATTTTACCTCTGATCCTGGCAATTTATGTGGGTTTCTTTTCTGTTTTCAGCAATCCACATGGCCCTATTGCGGTGGGGTTTTCTCTCTTTCCGCTAACCTCACCTATAGTGATGCTCATGCGACTGCCTGGAGGCCTGGGCGAAGCCGGTGTTCCTATTTGGCAACTTTTGCTATCGCTTGCCCTCTTAGTTATTACCTTTATAGGAATCGTATGGCTGGCCGCGAAGATCTATCGGGTAGGCATCCTCATGTACGGCAAAAAGCCCACATATAAAGAATTATATAAATGGTTAAGATATTGATGTTTCAGCGTGATCCTGATGCGTTGCCCGAAGAGAGTTCAATTGGTGTCTGGGAGTCTATTAAGGAATTCCTGAACATTGGATTGCATCTGGGCGAAGGAGAGCGGTCCATCCATATTACACTTGGATTGCTGCTCCTTTTAACCATATCTTTTATAGTCACATCCTTCCTGCTTAAATGGATACGTACCTTCCTTACAAGGAATATGGTAGGAGAGGACCAGCTTAAGTTTGTCAGCTTATTCAAATTCATCAAATACGTAGTTTACCTTACCGTAGTACTGCTTGTTATGAGTGCGGCCGGCATCGATATCACCCTGCTGATCACCGCTTCAGCCCTGCTTTTCGTGGGTATCGGCCTGGCTCTTCAGGGATTGTTCCAGGATATCATAGCCGGGGTCTATATAATCTTTGATAAATCGTTGCGAGTAGGCGATGTCATAGAAGTTGAAGGCAAAGTTTGCCGGGTTCTGGACATTGAATTAAGGAGCACCAAGGCGGTTACCCGGGATGAAAAGGTCATGGTAATCCCCAACCATAAATTCATGACCGATACCGTATATAACTACACCCAGAATACTAAAAGAACACGGGAATCCGTTACGGTAGGGGTGGCCTATGGCAGCGATGTGGATCTTGTGACCCGAATACTGTTGAGTTGTGCTGCAGAGGAGCCCATGGTAGAAAAAGAACCTCAGGCCTGGGTAGAATTTCAGGACTTTGGAGATTCAGCCTTAATTTTTGTCCTGAATTTTTTTACAACCGATACCTTCAGATCCAACCCTTTGAAAAGCCGCCTTCGCTACAGGATCGATGCCGAGTTCAGAAAGAACAAGGTTACCATTCCTTTCCCTCAACGGGATGTGCATTTGTTCCCTACCAGGCCTATTCCTTTTCAACAGGAGAGCGGTGAAAGGGATAAGGAATAATACATATTTATGATTAAAGCTCTGGGCATTCTGATCATTACGCTTTTTCTCGCAGTGGAGGGAGTAGCACAGAGCACGGATGTACTGAGGATTGAATACACCAATATTCCCGGTGAGAATAACAACGATTTTGAACGGTATAGACTATTATTTAATGCCCCGATCAACCTGGGCTTTAACCGTTTCCTGATCCTGGGTTCAGAATACAGTTTTATCAATATCGATAGGGATGGACCGCTGCCCTTTGACGACAGCGAAATCAAAAACCTCCATGTTATCGATGTGAATGTGGGCTATATTTTTAAAATTGCCCCTCAGTGGCGTTTTATCGGGATATTAACGCCAAGACTGGCTTCTAATTTCACAGACGGTATCAGTAAGGATGATCTGTTGCTCAACGTTACTGCCACCTTGTGGAAGGAGAGGAAGGACATTGAAAAACCTTTTCGTCTGGTTTTGGGACTTACTTATAACAGTACTACAGGTTTGCCGGTGCCATTGCCACTGATCAACTATTTTAAAAGATTTGATCTCAAATGGTCCTATGCACTGGGCATTCCACGTACAGACCTGCGCTATTACCCCTCAGAAAATCACTCGATAATTACGGCATTGTTTTTGGATGGCTATTTTGTGAACGTTCAAAATGATATTATTCTGCCCGATAGTTCCATAGGGTCCTCCCTGTCTCTTTCAGCCATAGTGGCCGCGGCAGGCTACCAGTACAATATCAGCAGGGTCATGTCATTCTATGGCTGGGCAGGTTATACGCTGAGGGGCAGTAGCGCCCTCAGGGACGACTCGCGCAACAGAGTATTTGTAATAAATGAAAATCCCGGCTTATATTTCAAGGCCGGATTTAAAATATCTATTTTCTAAACAGATTGATTATGTCTAAAATTCTGGTCATAGAAGACGAGGCTGCCATCAGGCGTGTATTGGTTAAAATACTGAGTGAAGAGAGTGATCAATATCAGGTGGAAGAGGCAGAAGACGGAGCTGCAGGTCTTGCGATGATAAAAAAGAACGAATACGATCTTGCCTTGTGTGATATCAAAATGCCAAAGATGGACGGGGTAGAGGTGCTGCAGGAAGCCAAGAAGATCAAACCTGAGGTCCCGTTTATCATGATCTCCGGTCATGGCGATCTGGATACAGCTGTAAATACAATGAGGCTGGGGGCTTTCGATTACATTTCAAAACCGCCGGATCTGAACCGGCTTCTTACTACGGTGCGCAATGCCCTGGATCGAAAAGAACTCATTGCCGAGAATAAGATCCTGAAGAAAAAGGTGAGCAAGCGCTATGATATGGTAGGGGATAGCGAGGAGATCAACAAGATCAAAGATATGATCGAAAAGGTGGCCCCAACAGATGCCCGGGTTTTGATTACAGGTTCTAATGGAACGGGTAAAGAATTGGTAGCCCACTGGCTTCATGAGAAAAGTTCCCGAAGCAAAGGGCCTTTTGTGGAGGTGAACTGCGCGGCCATACCTTCAGAATTGATCGAAAGCGAGTTATTTGGCCACGTAAAGGGAGCCTTTACATCGGCGGTGAAGGACCGGGCAGGCAAGTTTGAAGCCGCTAACAGCGGAACTATCTTTCTGGATGAGATCGGAGATATGAGCCTGTCGGCACAGGCCAAAGTGCTCAGGGCGCTGCAGGAAAACAAGATTTCCAGGGTAGGTTCAGACAAGGATATAAAAGTAGATGTCCGGGTCATAGCCGCTACTAATAAAGACCTTCAGAAAGAGATTGCAGATGGAAAATTTCGGGAAGACCTTTATCATCGCCTGGCTGTCATCCTCATTCATGTGCCCGACCTCAATAATAGACGAGACGATATCCCGGCATTGATCGAGCATTTTGCCGGTAGAATTGCAGAAGAACAGGGTATTGCTCCCAAGGGATTTTCAAAGAAGGCTGTAGACCTGCTAAAAGGTTATGACTGGACGGGCAATATTCGCGAATTGAGAAATGTGGTGGAAAGACTGATCATCCTGGGAGGTAAGGAGGTCTCCGAAGAAGATGTCAACCTGTTTGCAAGCAAATAAGAAGATGCGTGACTAACGATCAGCACAATTTTTTAATTCTTCCAGGGCTTCCTCAGTAATTTCCTTAGTCTTCAGATTGTAGTACTTCTTAGCCTCTGTGAGTTCTGATTTAAGCAGTTGTTGCTCACAATGCTCATAGACCTTTATCGCGTATTGGTAGGCCTCTTTGCAGTTTACCGAATTGACTACCTTCTTGAGCGATTCCCTGTAGTCTTCCAGAAATTGGTCAATTTTGTCCTGAAGAGCCTTCCCCTGTGGTTGCAGAGACGATAAGCGTGATTCTTCTGCATCCTTGGTATTCATGGCGAGCACATCACTAGCGTAAGCACTTTGATGAAGTTCTTCGTGCTGCTCCAGGGCCTCTAATCCACCCAGAGTATTGTCTAGGGCCCGGTTCAATAATATCCTCATCCCCTGCAAACTGGTTGTCCGCGTGGCCTTCTTTAAATTGTCCTGGCCTTCCATAATATTGTCAAATGCGTATTCACAACCGCATTCTTCGAGCTGTGTTCTGGATTTTTCTATGGCATTGATGGCCTTATATGTAAAATATCGGGATTGATTGATGTCCTCTGCCTCCAGTGCTTTCTCAGTTTGTGTTTTCACAAATCCGATGTTGGATCCGGCATAGTCACATGCTTTCT
>JBPEXP010000021.1:0-8065 GCA_052031475.1 Flavobacteriaceae bacterium
GCCTGCCCGAATGGTCAAGGCGGGGATTTCCGCTACGCTTCAACAATTTTCCCAGTAGTACAGCAAAGCTGACTACCGCCCGTCCGAACGGTGTGCATCCGGGCGGAGATTTCCGCTACGCTCCAACAATTTTCAATTATCAATTATTTCAGCCTTCTGTAAGGTACCAAAAATACAATAATTAACGCTTATTACAGTTTATCTCATAGGTCTGTCAATAAAATTTTTCGATCTTACAGCAAGCGCCGAAATCATGGACATTAAAAAGCTCTTCCTCCTTGCCACCGGCATTCTTATGTTCTCACCCGCATTGGCACAATTACAGGGACCACCAAGTGATTTTTGGTCCAGGGTCCGCTTTGGCGGAGGACTGGGACTCGGTTTCAGCAATCGTTCCTTTACCATCGCCGTTGCACCCAGTGCCATTTACCAGGTAAGCCCCCAATTCGCCACCGGAGTAGGACTGAATTTTAATTATTCAGAATTTGACGAGTCCAAATTCACCGCTTATGGCGGCAGCCTTGTCAGTTTTTTCAATCCGATTCCCCAGGCACAGATCAGTGCAGAATTTGAACAGCTTCGGGTAAATAGAGAGGATTTCATTTTTGGTGAACGCTTTGAGGATAGCTTTTGGGTACCCGCTCTTTACCTGGGTATTGGTTTTGGCAATCGGAATGTGATGGCCGGTATGCGCTATGATGTGCTCTTCAACAATGAGAAAAGTATTTATGCCAGTGCCTGGTCGCCCTTTGTGCGGGTTTACTTCTGATCAGTTATCGCTGTATTTCTGCCTGTGTGAAACTTTTTGCCAGCTGCGCCAGAGAATGAGATAGGTGATCTTGTCAGCATATTCCCCTGCATTCAGTCCTGCTATTTTTTTAACCTCCTTCTCAGGAACATCTACCGCATAAAGCAGATTGAGGAAGTCGTTAAATTGAAATTGTATGATTCTGAAAACTTCATGTCGCAACAGCCCTACCAGTTCCCTGGGTTCCAGGTGGGCGGTGAGTTTAAACTCCAATCCTGCCCGCGTAAAATCCTTGTTCATTTGGCGGATGAGTTCATCGTAGAGAAGCGGTGAGCCAATCGATTCTAAAATAGCCAGACCAGGCGCAGAAGCCATTGTGAACAGTATATCGTGAATCCCGGCGGATCAGGGTTGTTTATAAATCTGGCCTTCCTTCATTACAAAGACCACATTTTCAAGGGTGCTGACATTTTCCGTTGGATCCGAATCCACAGCGATGATATCAGCGAGATAGCCATTGTTTATTTGGCCCAGTTGATCGCTCATGCCTAGCAGTTTGGCGTTGGTCAAAGTAGCAGACTGTATGGCTTCCATGGGCGGCATTCCCGCCTCAACCATGTAGCCAAATTCGATGGCATTCTCTCCATGAGGAAAGACGCCTGCATCGGTACCAAAGGCAATAGGGACTCCTTTCTTATAAGCAATCGCAAATGTTTCATGGATCTGTGCCCCTACTTCAATGGCTTTTTTGGCCACTACATCCGGAAAGTAACCCGGTATTTTTGCTTTCTCCACCACCTTCTTACCGGCCGAGATCGTAGGTACCATAAAAACTTTGTATTCCTTCATCATTTCCATGGTCTTCTCACTCATATAGCTACCGTGTTCTATGGTGTTTATGCCCCCCAGAATGGCTCTTTGCATGCCCAGGTCTCCGTGTGCATGTGCTGCCGTGAGCATACCGTAATCTTTAGCGGTCTCTGTTATGGCCCGGATCTCCTCCACGGTAAACTGCGGATTATCACCGCTCTTGGCAACACTAAGCACCCCGCCTGTGGCAGTTATTTTGATCACATCAGCACCTTCCTTATAGCGCTGACGCACAGCCTTGCGTCCATCTTCAGGTGAATTCACAACACCGTCTTTAGGGCCGGGATCACCCATAAGTTCTTTCTTGCGACCGTTAGTGGGATCTCCATGGCCCCCGGTTGTTGCAAGCGACTTGCCGGCGGTAAATATTCTTGGTCCCGTTACGGTGCCGTTGTCGATGGCATTTCGCAAAGCGATGTTCACTCCACTGCCTCCCAGGTCGCGTACCGTTGTAAAGCCAGCCATCAGTGTTTTTCTGGCATAGACCGTAGATTTGAAGGCGATGTCTGCTTCATTCTGGGTAAATCGATCCAGGTAGGCTCTGGGATTAGATTCTCCTTCGATGTGTACGTGCATATCGATGAGTCCCGGTAGTACGGTCTTGTTTTTCAGGTCGATTAGTTGAACTCCTTCATCGGATGCCGAATAACCGTTTTCTACGCGCAAAATCCTGTCGTTCTCCACTACCACGGTCATTTCATTGAGCACTTTTCCTTTTTCTGTGTCTACCAGCTTCCCACAATGTATATAGGTTTGCTGTGCGCAGAGGCTTAAACTACCCGCCATAAGAGCAAGCGTTAATATCGTTCTTCTCATCTCGATCAAATTAGTTATCATTTAAGTTCCGAATCTTTTTTTCCCAATCCCAGGCAGAGCGCATGGCTTCATCCAGGGTAGATTCTGCACGCCAGCCCAGCAGCTCATTGGCCTTAGTAGTGTCTGCATATGCCTCTATTACATCCCCGGGGCGTCGATCCACAATTTTGTAATTCAGTTTCTTGCCCGATACGCGCTCAAAACTCTCTATTACTTCCAGCACCGAACTACCTTTGCCTGTGCCGAGATTGAAGATCTCATAGTTGTTGTTTTGTTTTTCCTGAAGGATCCTTTCTAATGCAACTACGTGGGCTTTAGCAAGGTCTACCACGTGGATATAGTCTCTGATGCAGGTGCCATCCGGAGTGGGATAGTCATTTCCGAATACCGAAAGTTGCTGCCTAAGACCGGCAGCGGTTTGGGTAATGAAGGGTACCAGGTTTTGCGGCACCCCTATGGGAAGTTCTCCTATCGCCGCACTGGGATGCGCTCCAATAGGATTGAAATACCTCAGTGAAATGGCTTTAAGATCCTGGTTAATACGGCATGTATCTCTGACGATCTCCTCTCCTATCTGCTTGGTATTCCCGTACGGAGATTCAGCTGGTTTAACCGGGGCATCTTCGGTGATAGGCATTTTATCGGCCTGGCCGTAAACCGTGCAGGAAGAACTAAAAATGAAAGCACCGCCCTTTTTGGAAATCCACTGCAGTAGGTAGATGAGGGAGCCCAGATTATTTTCGTAATACAGCAGGGGTTTTTCCATGCTCTCGCCAACAGCCTTGGACGCCGCGAAATGAATGATGCCCTGAATATCGCCGTGCCTGTCAAAGAAATCCAGCACCAGCTTCTTATCCCTTAAGTCGATTTTTTCAAAAACGGGTCTGGTGCCCGTTATGTATTGGATTCCTTCAAGGACCTCTTCGGAGGCATTGGAACAATCGTCTACAATGACGACCTCAAATCCTTTTTGCTGTAGTTCAACGGCAGTATGTGAACCGATAAATCCTAAACCTCCCGTGACGAGTATCTTCATAGGCCTATTTAAATCTTCTGATATTTCAACTTTATAAAAATTCTAGAATGGTATTGCTGATGTACCGGATCTGCTCATCATCCAGCTCTGTGTGCATAGGAAGTGATATAACTTCATTGACCAGTTTGTTGGTCACCGGAAAATCTTCCTCCCTGTATCTGGGATCACTATACGCCTTCTGACGATGTAAGGGGATAGGATAATAGATCCCGAAGGGAATACCTTTTTCACTTAAATGGGCCGCAAGGGCATCTCTTTTACCATTGGTGATCCTGAGGGTATATTGGTGAAATACATGGCAATCGCACACATCGCAAATACCTTCACATCTGCTTGAGCCACTGGGTACAATGATGTCTTCATGTTCGCCGAGCAGGGACGAATAATGCCTGGCCGCATTTCTTCTTCGCTCACAATATTCGTCAAGCTTTGGCAGTTTGGCACTCAATACCGCGGCCTGGATAGAATCAAGTCTGGAATTAACGCCCACCACATCATGGTGGTAGCGTTGGTACATGCCGTGGTTTACAATTCCCCTAATGGTATGTGCCAGATCATCGTCATCCGTAAATAAAGCGCCACCGTCGCCGTAACAGCCCAGGTTCTTGGACGGGAAGAATGAAGTGGCCCCTATGTGACCTATGGTGCCTGCTTTCTGCTTCCTTCCGTCGGCAAATGTGTAATTGGCACCAATGGCCTGGGCATTGTCTTCGATAACCAGCAAATTGTGCTTGTTGGCTAGTTCCATGACTCCTTCCATATCGGCGCACTGGCCAAATAAATGGACAGGTACAATAGCTTTAGTTTTTGGGGTGATGGCCCTTTCAACTGCGCCTAAGTCCAGGTTAAAGCTATCTTCTTCCACGTCTACCAATACAGGAGTTAACCTGAGCAAAGCGATGACCTCCACGGTGGCTGCGAAGGTAAAATCTGCTGTGATGACTTCATCCCCGGGCTGGAGGCCCAGGCCCATCATCGCGATCTGCAGTGCGTCTGTGCCATTGGCGCATGGGATAACGTGTTTGATCCCGAGGTATTCTTCAAGTTCTTTTTGAAAGCTATGAACCTGTGGTCCGTTTATGAAGGTGGCTTCGCCAAGAATCTTCGAAATTGAAGTATCGACCTGATCCTTGATTCCCTGGTATTGACCAATAAGGTCTACCATCTGTATTTTCCTCATCCTCTTGATTATTCGATTGACAATATTACGAAATAATTGGGGCCTCTTCAACAGCGAAAGACAGCCTCTTTCTAAAAGAAATGTAATTTTGCGGCAAAAGTCTTATCCGTGTACTTCCTTTATAATATTGGCATTTCAATCAGCCAAGTTGTCCTTTGGGTTCTCGCTTTATTCAACCCGAAGATCAGGGAATTCACCAGGGGCCGAAAAGGGGTATTCAAAGACCTGGCCACCGGCATTCCCAAAGGCAGCAGGGTGATCTGGGTTCATGCTGCCTCCCTGGGGGAATTTGAACAAGGGCTGCCCGTCATTGAATCTATCAGAAAGGAATTCCCAGATTATTTTATACTGCTTACATTTTTTTCGCCCTCAGGATATCGCGTGAGAAAGCAAACTGAAGCTGCAGATTTGGTCACTTACCTACCCTTGGATAAAAAAAGCTACGCCACCAGATTCATCCGGCAGGTCTCTCCCGTCCTTGCAATTTTTGTCAAGTACGAAATCTGGCCCAACTACCTGAAACAATTAGATAGGAGTAACATCCCAGCGATTGTTATATCGGCTATTTTTAGCAGAAGGCAGAGCTATTTTAAATGGTACGGCGGCTTTTTGCGCAGGAGCCTTAAGCTGGTCAATTTCTTTTTTGTACAAAACAGGGAATCTGTAAAACTTCTACAGGAAATTGGTATTGAGCAGGCAGCCATTAGCGGAGATACGAGATTTGACAGGGTTAGCCAGATCAGGGAACGATCCAATGAGCTGGATTTCATGGATAAATTTAAGGGCGATAATCTTTGTATGGTAGCAGGAAGTACTTGGCCAGAGGATGAAGAGATGCTGGTTGAATACATCAATCAAGCACCAGAAAGGCTGAAGTACGTACTGGCACCTCACGATATCAAGCCAGAGCATATCAAACAGCTCAGAAAAAGTCTGACCCTGCCCACTGTACTGTATTCGGAAAAGGATCAGAGAAAGCTGGATGAATCCAGAGTACTGATCGTAGATACCGTGGGCTTGCTAACTAAAATTTACAGTTATGCAGATATTGCCTACGTAGGAGGCGGCTTCGCCACTGGTCTTCACAACACGCTGGAACCGGCGGTTTTTGGCATCCCGGTGATTATTGGACCGGATTACCACAAGTTCCAGGAGGCACTTGACCTGGTATCCAGAAAAGGTATACTGGTAGTTAAAGAACGTGGGGAGTTCATTAATTATATGGATCAGCTTCTTGAAGATTCGGATTTCAGAATAAATACAGGACTGATCAACAGCAATTATATCACAGAGAAAAAGGGGGCAAGCGTCCAAATTATGGCTCATCTTCGTAGGTTATTATAACGCCTCTGAACTTGACATATGAATATTGCCCCAAAAGTAGTGATCGCGCTGACGATGTGCTTGATCATCCTTGGTTGTGGAATGGAGAGTAAGCAACCGGTAAGTCCGGAGCAGAATGGTCCTATGGAGAAGCACGAGACGCGGTCCAAAGAACCGGGGAGTCCTGCGCAGCCTGACAGCCTTCAGGTTCCGGCCCATTCTTCACCTAATAGAGCTAAGAAAAATTCAGGATCCAAGCTGGATACACTGAAACCTATCAAAGCCTAATCGCTGGTCTGTCTATTGTTGGTTTTTTGTTAGATTTACGCAAACTGACTGACTGATGGACCGCAAAATCTTTAAGATTTCCCTGACTGCTGCCCTCGCCGGATTCCTTTTCGGATTTGACACGGTAGTGATCAGTGGGGCCAACCTCCCCATTAAGGAACTTTGGAATACTTCGCCCTGGTTTCACGGAACCTTTATCATGTCTATGGCCCTGTGGGGAACCGTTATTGGCGCTCTTTTTGGCGGTGTGCCCTGTGACCGTTTTGGCCGTAAAAAGACACTTTTCTGGATAGGTGTTCTTTACTTTATCTCCGCATTGGGTTCTGCATTTGCGGTAGATCCCTACATGTTCTCCTTTTTCAGATTTATCGGCGGTCTTGGGGTAGGTGCTTCATCTGTAGCGGCCCCTATCTATATTTCGGAAATCTCCTCCAAAGAGAACAGGGGTAAGCTGGGAGCACTCTATCAGTTCAATATTGTCTTTGGTATTTTCATCGCATTTATTTCCAATTATCTGCTCCAGGGTTTTGACGGGGCTAATGACTGGAGGTGGATGCTGGGTGTGGAATGTATCCCCGCCTTTATCTACAGTATAATGGTCATCAAAGTACCCAACAGTCCCAGATGGCTGATCCTGCGAAAGAAAGATGAAAAAGCAGCACTGGCCACATTGGAGTTTTTAAGCAGTAAGGAACACGCCGCAGAAAAGCTGCGGGAGATAAAAGCTACCGATGCAGATGGTGCCAGGAAGGAACGGCTATTCACAAGATTGTATAAGAAACCGTTGATACTGGCTTTCCTGATCGCTTTTTTTAATCAGCTGAGCGGGATCAATTTTGTTCTTTATTATGCGCCTGAAATTTTGGAAAGGGCCGGACTTGCAGCCAAAGAATCGCTTTTCAGTTCTATTTCCATCGGCATAGTTAACCTGATCTTTACCCTGATCGGGATTCGGCTGATAGACCAGTTGGGAAGAAGGCAATTGATGAAAATCGGCTCCCTGGGTTATATCTTAAGCCTGTTTATGGTAGGCTGGTGTTTCTACAGCGGTGCCAGTTCTACATTGCTGCTGATCTTTATCCTAATTTTTATCGCTTCCCACGCCGTTGGACAGGGTGCGGTAATATGGGTATTTATTTCTGAGATCTTCCCCAACAAGGTCCGTGCCTACGGCCAGTCGTGGGGGACAGGGACACATTGGGTCTTTGCCGCGTTGATCACTTTGCTAACGCCGATCTTCCTGGATGCAGATCACGGCATTTTCAGGGATAATCCTTGGCCGATCTTCATATTCTTCGGGGTAATGATGATTTTGCAATTATTGTTTGTCTTGTTTATGATGCCCGAAACCAAGGGGATTTCTCTGGAAGATCTGGAAAAAAAGCTGCTTTCCCCTTAATAGAGTCCTGGTAAATGGCTTTAAATGCGCTTTATCGAGTAAATAGGCCAGACGTCTCCAACATCCAGAAGTACCAATGTTTTTGTACGATATTGGATTTTTATGCAGTTGAAATATTAGCAAATCTGCGTAAATATTTGTAATTTTTGGGATTATGGAAGAGCACTTAACATTCGGAACCAAAGTTCTTAACGGATTCTTGCGCGTCATGGTTGTGGTACTGGTATTGATCCTGGCCGCGGTAGTTGTTGCCTTGCTTCTTGCAGCGGTAGGCCTTCTTTGATATTAGTATTAGCAGATTAGCCCCTTTTCTTAGCATTACTCCAGTTTAATTTCTCCCCTTATCCAGGTCCTGGATACTCGGAAGTTTCCTCATTCATATATGATGGATTTCAGGGTTCCCAA
>JBPEXP010000210.1:0-5886 GCA_052031475.1 Flavobacteriaceae bacterium
AATACGAGCGGCCCCTGTACGGCCCATTGTCCTCCTCCGCTGGGCACAAAAATGTTTACAAGACCTCCGCTAAAAAATGTAAAGATGGGCAGGGTGGTTTCGTTGGCAATAGAGACAAAAAAGTCAGAAATACTGCTAATCATCCCGCTGTTTCCCATAATGCCCATGATGCCAAAATAGAGTGGAAACTGGATAAGTATGCCCGAAGTATCACCGATGGCTTCTTCTACAGCGAGCAGAAAGTTCCTGAAATTACCGTGCAAAATCATAGCCAGGCCCAGCATGAAAAAATTGAGCATATTAGGCGTGATATTGAGGCTTTGCAACATCGGCGTGTACTGAATAGCAAAGACCACCAGAATCAATACACCCACAGCGATGGACAGCCAGCGCGATCGATCCAGTTTTTCCGCTCCTGCGGGAACTTCTTCCTGGTGATCCCTGAATTTGAAGGTGCTTAGTCTGATCTCCGTAGGATTGGCAGTTTTGCCAAGACGGTAAGCCAGTAATGAGACCAATGTGACCACTACTGCAAAAATGATCAGGTTCCAGCTGCTGAAAACGGTTTCTGAACTGGCTATATAGTCGGGCAGACTCATGGCCAGCTCCTCATTGCCAATGCCACTCATTAAATCCCTCAGATGACCTGATTCGGAAACCTTGATAGGCGCAGAACCACTGATGCCCCCGTGCCAGACCATCAGGCCCGTATAACCCGCTGCACCAATAAGTGGGTAATTCAACGGAATCTCTTTTGACTGAGCATACTCCGCTACCTTTCTCGCAAGCAAGGCCCCAAAGATGAGCCCTAATCCCCAGTTAAAAAAAGAGACCAGCATGGTAGTAGAAGCCACCAGGAATGCAGCATTGGCAGTATTGCTCACCAGGGCGGTAATGCGGTGGATCAACCGTTCTACAGGCTTGCTTAATACCAGCACATGACCCAGCACCAAGATGAGCATCATCTGGTAGGCAAAGACCAGCAGGCCTGTGTTCCAAATACCCGATTCCCAATAGGAAAAAACGGTTACCCATCTGTTATCAGATGCAGGTATGTCTGCAAAAAACAGCGCCAGGATCAGGGTGATCAGAGTGAGTAATACGGCAATGGTAAAAGGAGATGGCAGATATCTCCTAAACAGGTTTTCTATGATCCTGGTCAGCTTCAATGGTAGCCGGCTATGAGCTTAGGACGGGCTTATGATTAAAATGGAAGATCGTCATAATCCTCTTCTTTGAGTTCATCGGCCGGTTCAAATGCTTCCATTGGTGGCACGGGCGGAATTCCTTCCTGCCCCTCCTGCTCGGGAGCTTCGATCCTCCATCCCTGGATAGAATTAAAATATTTGGTTTCTCCCTGAGGGTTGGTCCACTCCCTGCCCCTGAGGTTGATACTGATCTTTACTTTCTGCCCGGGCTGATAGTTATTGAGCAGCTCTGTCTTATCCTGTACAAATTCGATCAGTAGTTGTTGGGGATATTGTTCTTCTGTGGTCAGCACTAATTCTCTTTTTCTAAAACCGTTGTTTCCATAGGTTTTAGTCTCGTCAATCATCTTAATTGTACCTTGTACTTCCATTATTTCATCGCATTTTAAATGTGGGTAATATAATATTAATCAGGAGCAGCCCATTGGGCAAAGTCACCTAAGGTTCTTTTTTCTTTCTAAATCAAGCAATCATAGTCTTTTTGCATTTTATTTATTGTCGGTGGCGGCAAGCAACACCTTCCAGGCAGAGTCGATCTCTTTCTTTTCCAGGTACTGCTGGGCCTTTTTATGGACCAGATCTATATCATCAGCACTGATCACAGACCTCACCTCAATATTATCATCCAGAAACTGTTTTACTTCTTCAGGCCGAGGCATATGCTCGATGTTGCCCAGCATACCCAGGTCATTTCCCGTAAGCACCCTACTCAGGCGGATGGAAGACGGAATCTTATCAATCCCAATTCCCAATGAGGAAAGGGGCTTGGGCACTTCAAACATGCCGGCATTGGCCCTTGTATACCAGTTTCCTCCCATTCTGGCTACCTGGTCAATCTTAAATGCATCTATCTGGCCATCCTCATCCAGAATATCGTTGTGGATATGAATTTTAAGGACCTCAGAAAAGATGAGATTTCCTGCTCCGCCTTCTTTGCCCAGGGCATGTACTTTGATCACCTTGCATTCAAATTGAACCGGCGATTCAGCCACACGAAAGGGTCTGACCAAATCTGATTTAAGCATGGTTAGGCCTGCCTTCTTAAATTCGTTGACACCTTTCTGATACTCTGTACTGGCCAGGGAAACTTGCTGGACAATCGGATAGTTGACAATATTGATGACCACCTCCTTAATTTCAAGGACATTCTCCAGGGTGTGTTTCGTAGAGTTGTCGCGCACCCTCCTGGCCGGGGAAAAGATCATTACAGGCGGATTGGCACTGAAGACATTAAAGAAGCTAAAAGGCGAAAGATTAGGCCTGCCTTCCTTGTCTATGGTACTTGCAAAGGCAATAGGCCTGGGGCCTACAGCTCCGAGCAAATATCCGTGTAATTTGGCTGTGGGCAGCTCTTTGGGGTTGATGCTTATGGTATCCTTCATCGGGCAATAAAGGTAAGGAAAATGCAATGCAAATACCCAACAACGGCGATCACATAATACAACATTATCCTGCAAATTGAGTTATCTTTAACGTCAAGCAGAGTACGGATGAATTTCAATCCAAGGAAGAAGACTTCAAATATAATCTTACTCATTGCGTCCTTTGTGATCGTCAGCCTTATCCTTTGGAATACCAACAGTTTTTTCAGGAAATTCAAAGAGGAAGAACGCTACAAAATGGAAATATGGGCTACTGCACAGACCGAATTCCTTTCATTGCCGGCTGATGCAGATCCTGGAAATCTTCCGCTCAAGGTATTCCAGAACAACACTTCAACCCCTATGATCCTGGTCAATCGAGACGGTTCCATAAAAACCAATAATATCCCTGCAGAATTTTCAGCAGACACGGCCTACCTCCAGAAGAAAATGAAGCAGTTTAATAGTGAGAACCAGCCTATCATCATGGAGGACAAGGGTGAACACCTTGCTACGCTGTATTATGGGAACTCCGAGGTATTGAATAAGCTAAAATATTATCCTATAGCGCTTTTACTGATCATCTTCCTGTTTGGAGCAGTAATTTTCTTCTTCTTTAAAACCAACAAAGCTTCTGAACAGAACAAGCTATGGGCGGGTATGGCCAAAGAAACTGCCCATCAGATAGGAACGCCGCTCACTTCGCTGCTGGGCTGGAACGAACTCCTGAAGAACGAAGAGATCAACCGCGAAATTACCAGCGAAATTGAAAAAGACATCAACAGGCTGCAAACCATCACGGAGCGCTTTTCTAAAATAGGTTCCCTCCCCATTCTGGAACCATTGGATATAGTGGAGGAGACCCGCAATGCATACGATTACCTGAAATTGCGCAGTTCTAAACTCGTACACTTTTCTTTTCAATCCAAAATAGAGAAATTAACCGTCATGCTGAACCGCTCCCTCTATCACTGGACCATTGAGAACCTGGTTAAAAACGGTATTGATGCCATGAAAGGTAAGGGGGATATTGCCATTGAAATAGTTCCGGTGGGTAAATACGTGCATGTGCTGGTTTCAGATACCGGCCATGGTATAGCCAAAAGCGATTTCAATACGATCTTTAACCCGGGTTTTACCTCTAAAAAAAGGGGTTGGGGTCTGGGCCTTTCACTGGTCAAGAGGATCATTGAAGAATATCACAAGGGTAAAATAAAAGTCCTCTCGTCCAGCAAGGAAGGCACCATTATGCAGATTAGCCTCAGAGTAAATCAATAGTTATGGCCAAAGAACAATTAGTGATCATAAAACAAGCCGAAATAACCAACAATTGCCCTGAATGTTTTAATCAGGACATGACGCTTAGCTTTTTTCAGAAACACTTGCACAACCGCTTCTATCACAGGATCACGTCCGAAATCCAGCATCGAATACAGTGCAATACATGCGGGTCTATCATCTACCCGGTCAAATGGACAGAAGACATTGAAAGGATTTTTGAATATTACCAAAAAACGGTGGAGCCCAGGAATCCCCGGATCCGTTTTTCCGCCCTGTTCTACCTTCTATGGGCCTTACTCATCGCGCTCGTCCTAGTACTGCACTATTTATACCGCGAAGGCATTATTCAATTTTAGCCCTGATAGAAGCTGCGACGGTCTCAAATTGTTTTGATGACAAGTTCACTTTTTTCTGGAAGGTGGCGTTGGCCATGCTGTGTAAGGGGATCAGGTGTACGTGAACATGGGGCACTTCAAGGCCAATGACGGTCATGCCAACCCTTTTACAGGGAACTGCTTTTTCGATTGCCATAGCTATCTTACGGGAAAAGGCCATCAGGCCCATATAGGTTTCCTCATCCAGATCAAAGATCTTATCCACTTCTTTTTTTGGGACACAAAGCGTATGCCCCTTTGAATTGGGGTTGATATCGAGAAAGGCAAAAAAATGTTCATCCTCAGCGATTTTGTAACATGGAATATCCCCCCGGATAATTTTTGTGAAAATACTGGCCATGGAATGATTGTTTTAGATGGATTGATATAGAGCTCTTATTCCCGGCTAATCTCCAGGATATCGAATTTCAGGATTCCATTGGGTACTTCGATCTCTGCAACGTCGCCAACGGCTTTTCCCAAAAGACCTTTGCCGATTGGCGAAGTAACCGAAATTTTCCCGGATTTTAGATCTGCCTCACTCTCCGACACCAAGGTGTAAGACATTTCCTTTCCGTTTTGCTGATTTTTTAGCCTTACCGTAGATAGGACCAATACCTTGTCTGAGTCTAATTGAGACTCATCAATCAGTCGGGCATTGGCCAGTAATTCTTCCAGTTTTGAGATCTTCATCTCAAGCAGGCCCTGGGCCTCCTTGGCCGCATCGTATTCCGCATTTTCCGATAGATCTCCTTTATCCCTTGCCTCGGCTATAGCCTGTGAGGCTTTAGGACGCTCTACATCCCTGAGATGATTGAGCTCATCTTTCAACTTCTGTAATCCCTCGGCTGTGTAGTAGGATAAATTACTCATAACTTCACGCTTTAGGGGTGCAAGTAGTAAGACCCCGATTTTGTAATCCTATTAGGTTTGGTTGTTGCTTCAATGAAACGAAGCCTTTATTATATCTCCTTTAATATCAACTAATTGTGCAGGTGAGGTGCGTTTAGAGGAGTAGTACTAATAGCAAAATCCCCTTTTTTAAAGAGGATTTAACGCAAATATACATAATTTTTGCTCAATTTTGTCCAGATTTTCTTCAATATCATGCGTATTCAAAGGCTCTTTGCGCTGTTTTTACTGGCGTTCTTTCTGATGAATTGTTCCAATGACGAACGCAACCGGAACCCTTTTTTGGCCGATGTGGGATTTAATTTTGACATTAACCTGAACCTGCCCCTCTACAGTCCGTTGAACAACATAGGCAATGCGGTCTACGTGAGCAGTCCGGGTGTAGGTGTTCGGGGAGTTTTTGTGGTCAATACGGGGTTTGATCTGTTCAGGGCTTTTGAAGCGAGTTGCCCCAACCATACCCCAAGTCCGTGTTCCACGATGGAATCTACCGGACAGGTAGCCACCTGCTCTTGTGAGGACTTCGAATACAATCTCCTTACCGGTCAGCAGATGAACAGGCCGGATGACGGGAATACCTATTACGACATGCTTGAGTACAGGGCAGTAAAAAGCGGTAATACCGTGATCATCTCCAATTAATCAAAAGGCAGGAGGTCTGGCTCCTGAAATACCTTTTTCGCCACGGCATCCGCAAAAATATCCCGACTGTAATGGGCGGCCATCAATTCTTTAAAGGAGGTCTTTAAT
>JBPEXP010000211.1:0-2804 GCA_052031475.1 Flavobacteriaceae bacterium
TATCGTGCTTAACCCTATCTCCAATGAGATAGGCAACGTGAACAGGCCCGGACTTCCGGAGAACACCTACCAGGGTAATCTGGATATCCATGCCGTTTACGCATCAGCAGAGATTGCTGCAGGTGAGAAATGGAGCTTTATCCCCGGCATGAGGGTTGAGTCCTTTAGCCAGGATGTAGAATACGATGTGATCAACATCAGGCCGGATGACCCCGGATTCAGGACCGTATATGAAAATATTTATCTGCCCAGCCTGAGCACGCGATATGCCCTTAACGAAAATTCAAATCTGCGATTTGCTTTCAGCAAGACTGCATCATTTCCTGAATTCAAGGAAGTTGCTCCTTTTGTCTATGAGGCGGTGACCTTACGTGTAGGAGGTAACCCGGACCTTTTGGGTGGTCTGGACGGCAGCGGACCTACCTACTCGGACATATTTAACTTTGATCTCAAATATGAATGGTTCCCTGATCAGGGTGAAATACTATCGCTGGCTGCATTTGCCAAGTCTATTAAAGATCCGGTAAACAGGGTAGTGGCCGCCGATGCCACCGGAACACAACGCTATTTCCGCACAGGGGATCAGGCCGATATCTATGGTCTGGAATTTGAATTTCGCAAAAACCTGTTGTCCAATGCCAGTGGTATAGGCGTTCTTTCCATGGGCCTTAACGCGGCTTACACCTATACCAATCAGGATTTGAAAGACATCCCGGCCGGTGAACGATTTACTTTCGGAACATCATTCGATCGCAATTCGGATAAACTGGAAGGGGCATCACCTTTTATCATCAACACCGATATCAATTACAGTCCGGAGTTTAAAAATTACCGGCCTAAAGCTACCCTGACATTCTCCTATTTCTCAGATCGTATATACTCACTGGGAGCGGGCAGCCTGGGTAATATTGTGGAAAAGGCTGTGCCCTCTTTAAATTTTGTACTTAAGAATGAAATAGGTGAACATTTTGAGGCCAATCTGAACGCCCGTAATCTATTGGATCCCGACATAAGACTTGTCAGGGAAAATACAGGAATAGGTGATGTCACTATTAGAGAATATAATCTCGGGGTCAATCTTGGTCTGACCCTGAAATATAAATTTTAACATAAACTGATGATATGAAAAAGAAGTTATTACTAATTGTACTGGCAGGAACCTTCTGGACTGCCTGTGAACGTGACGATACCCCTGACATCATTATTAATGACATCAGAAACGAAGAAAACAATAATGGCAATGGAGGGGACGAGACCGTCAATTTGAGCGGAGTGTTTACGGAAGATCTCACTTTAGAAGCAGGTGTGGAATATCTGATCACAGGCCCTGTTTTGATGGCCGAAGGTACTACGCTCACTATTCCTGCCGGAATGACCGTAAAAGCACAACCAGTAGGTGTTAATGCCTATATCGCCATTCAGCAAGGCGCTCGCATCAATGCTTCAGGTACGGGCACAAGTCCCATAGTCTTCACCTCAAATTCTTCCAGTCCTTCTGCCGGAGACTGGGGTGGTATTGTTATTTGTGGCAGAGCCTCGATAAACTCAACGGCCGCCGGGTCTACGGATACAGCAACCTCCGAAGTAGGTGGTCTTTCTTACGGTGGTAACATAGACAATGACAATTCAGGAACGCTGCAATACGTCAGGATCGAATACGCTGGTGGGGCCATTGATGGAAATGCAGAACTGAACGGCTTATCCATGTATGCTGTTGGGAGCGGTACTACGGTTGATTTTGTCCAGATCTTTGAAGGGTCGGATGACGGTGTAGAATTCTTCGGTGGAACGGTCAACGCCAGTCATATCGCTGTGGTGAACGCAGAAGATGATTCCATAGACTGGACGGAGGGATATACCGGCACGCTTACCAATGTTTACATTCAACACGGGGTTTCTCATGACAAGGCCTTTGAATGCGACGGATATAACACGGACTTTAGCAATGAAACCGGTACTTTTTCCGCACCTAATGTTAATAATGTCACTGTTATAGGTGCCAATGATGGAAGTGAAGCCATCAGATTACGCGCCGGCACACAAGGGCTATTTACCAATGTAGTCATCACCGACTATGACGAGGGCTTCGACCTGGACGGTGATACCGGAGATAATCCAACCGGCCAGGGTGTCATCGATGGATTACTGGGTGTTACAGATGTTACTTTCAACAACGTAACTACCAAGTTGAAAAATGATACGGGCTTTACTTTTAGTGAATCCGACTTTATTTCCGGAGATGGGAACGGCACTGGCACTGATGTAGCATCATGGGGTGCCGGCTGGACGGTTGGTATCAACTAAGCTTTGGTCTAAGTATGCAACACAATTTAAATGCCCCGCCAATGCGGGGTATTTCTCTTTATAAGGGTTCTATATCGGCTCAAAGGTCATTTTAGCTATTAAAATCTTCTCAATAAGCTTACAATAGAATAATTTCCAAATAACATTTTATTTACATCCAGATAGTTTCTTTGCAGCAAATTAATGTTAACATGTTGAGGTATCTACTTTCGATTCTTTTCATCACTACCGTGTCTATTTCTTTTGCACAGGACAGGGGCAGCATATGGGGCCATGTCAGCGATGCAGAGTTGGGAGATGAGCCCTTGATCTTTGCTCAGGTAGCCTTAAAAGGGAGTTCGACCAGCGTGCAGACCAATTTTCATGGAAACTTTGAGCTCAATGACCTGGAGCCCGGAAACCATGTTTTGGTTATTAGCTATTTAGGCTATGAATCTGCAGAGATCCCCGTAGTGGTTGCCAATAATCAGGTTGCCCGCATAGATCACAGTATGTCCCAG
>JBPEXP010000212.1:0-11227 GCA_052031475.1 Flavobacteriaceae bacterium
TACTAAGGGCTTTCGAATTGGTGCTTCGTAATGCGACGCCATAAATACTTATTATAGTTTCTTTATAATCTTTTTACGCTTCGTTGGTATTTCTCACTTTTACATGGTAGAATACATTGGGCCTTGTTCCCACGTTTTCCAGCAAGTGATACGTCCTGTTGCTTTCCTTGAGCTCTGCTACTTTACTTTCTTCATCATTGATATCTCCAAATACAATAGCACCAGTGCTACAAGCCGCCGAACAGGCTGTTTGGAATTCTCCATCCTTAACGGTTCGTCCATCCCTCTTCGCGTCCAGAATTGTCTTCTGAGTCATTTGAATACAGAGTGAACACTTTTCGATAACACCTCTTGAACGCACGGTAACATCCGGATTAAGTACCATCTTACCGAGGTCATTATTCATGTGGTAATCGAATTCATCATTGTTATTGTAAAGGAACCAGTTAAATCTCCTCACCTTGTAAGGACAGTTATTGGCACAGTAACGCGTTCCCACACATCGGTTGTAGGCCATGTGATTCTGGCCCTGCCTGCTGTGAGATGTTGCAGCAACCGGACACACGGTTTCACAAGGAGCATGGTTACAGTGCTGGCACATTACCGGCTGGAAAGCTACCTGCGGATTTACTGCCGCGGTTTCCATCTCTTCAAATCCGGCTTTGGACTCGAAAGCGCCAGACAGTTCATCCTTTTTTACATTGTCTTCTGCAAAACTGTCTTCCGATGAATAGTAGCGGTCTATTCTCAACCAGTGCATATCCCTGCTCAGCCTAACCTCGCGTTTGCCAACTACAGGTATATTATTCTCTGCGTGACAGGCGATAACACAGGCTCCGCAACCGGTACACGCATTGAGATCTATAGACATATTAAAATGATGTCCTATTGAGCGATCAAAGGAGTCCCAAAGATCTACAGTGGTAGCCGGGACCTCCTGATGATCAAGAGATACCTGTGGTACATGGTTCCATACACTGCTGTCTTTGGTATTAAAAATCTCCAGAGTAGTTTCCTTAATGATATCACCCCTTCCCATCAGGGTATTGTGAAGCTGGATGCAAGCAAATTCATGCATGCCAGAAGCCTTAGAAACTTCGGCAGCCTGTAATTTGTTAAAATCCCGGTAGAGGTTATAGGCGTTAACTCCAACCTGCATTTCTTCCTTCATTCCCACAGATCTCCCGTAACCGAAGGCCAGTCCTACACTTCCTTGTGCCTGACCGGGTTGGATGATAACAGGTACACCTTCTAAAGTGGCATCTCCCACTGTAAGATTGACATAGCTGCCATCCAGTCCCCCATTGGCGACATTTTCATTGATAAGGCCCCAATTGTTGGCATCGGCCCGTGATACGGTAAGGTAATTGTCCCAGCTAACCCTTGTGATGGGATCCGGGAACTCCTGGAGCCAGGGATTTCCTGCTTGCTGTCCGTCTCCCATACCTACTTTGGAATATAAAGTAAGCTCCACAGCCGGTTCTTCTGCTGTGGCCAGGTTTTGGATGGATTGTGCCAGCGACTCTACAGAAGAAGGTGCCTGTTCGTCAGCATCACTCGCTTGATCTGCAGTTTCCGCTTCCGTAGCAACGCTTTTCTTAAACACTCCATCCTGCAGTGCTTTATTCCAGGCACTACCGTCGAGTATTTCGGTTTCCCAGGTTTCCTTGATAAAATCGTAATAAGTTTGTTCGCTACCCAGCCAATTCAGAGCTGCCGACTGAAATTGTCTTGTGTCAAACAATTCCCTGATGGTAGGTTGCATCAGGCTGTAATGTCCTTTTTGAGGTTGGCTATCTCCCCAGGATTCCAGGTAGTGGTTGGCAGCAGCTGTATACTGAACAGCCTGCGTTGTTTCATTCCAATTGGCAGAGAATGCCAGAGAGAGACCCACCTGTGATAGTCCGTCGGCAAATGCAGAAGCGTTCGGTAGAGTATACAGGGGATTCACACCATCCATGATCAAAGCTCCTACCCTGCCCGTATTCATGTCGGCAATCAGTTGGTTAACCGCATCGGTACTACCTTGCCTGATCATACGCGGATTTTGCGGATCAAAAGCTTCACTGTTCAACATTTCGTTAATGGCCAGCACAACAGATTGTGCATCTTCATCATCAAGACCGGTTACAACCACAGCCTTAGATCCCGCCTGTCTGATTTCAGAAGCTATAGTTTCCAGAGATTGCTGGACCTCTGCACTAAGATCAGTGCTTACATTACTGTTATTAAGCATGCCGTAAAGGCTTGCCAGGGCTTTCTTTTGAACACTGGGTTTCAGAGGAATCCTTCTGTCGGCATTGGCTCCGGTTAAAGACATATTGGCCTCTAATTGAACATGTCTTGACATTTTACCATTGCTGGGAACCCTGCCCTTCGCGTATCCGGTATCATATCCACCTCCCTGCCAGTCGGCCAGGAAATCTGCTCCGAAGGAAACGATGAGTTCTGCCTTATCAAAATGGTAGTTAGCCAGTGCCCGAGTACCATATTTGGATTGGTAAGCATTTAAAGCGGAGTCTTCAGAGATCGCATCATAGGTGATGTGAACCAGATTGGGATAGGCCTCCTTAAATTGGGCCATCAATCTGTCTGTAGACGGGCTTGCGTATGTTTGAGTAAGGAATACAATTTGCTGGTTAGAGTTCTGCAATGCGGCCAATCTTGATTTAACCGCAGCATCAAGCACCTGCCAATCAACAGGTTCACCTGCGGCCAGAGGACCCTGCAAACGAGTACTGTCATAGAGGGACAGAACAGAAGCCTGTACCCTGGCGTTCGCTGAGCCAAGCACCTCGGCCCTGTCATTGTTCTCTACTTTTATGGGTCTTCCCTCGCGGGTCTTGATCAGGATGCTTGCAAAATCTGATCCGTTGGCAATACTGGTCGCGTAATAATTGGCTACACCAGGAATGATTTGTTCTGGCTGTACCACATAGGGGATCGATTTGATCACAGGGCCTTCGCAGGCAGCCAGTGAGGCTGCAGCCGTACTAAAGCCAACGTATTTTAGGAAGTCTCGCCTGCTGGTTGAACTATCGGCCAGGTTGGACTTATTGCCCAAAAATTCGTCTACCGGTATTTCTTCGGCAAATTCGTTCTGCCTGAGAGATTCCACAAAGCTGTTGTTCGGATTCAACTCCGCTTCACTCTTCCAGTATTTCTTTTTTGATGCCATTAAATATTTCTATGTAATTAGCTACTTTATAATTGTATCAATAGTGACATTTTCCGCACTCAAGGCCTCCCATCTGAGCAGCAGTTAACTGCTCCACGCCGTATTTCTTAGATAGTTCTTCATGGATACTTGCGTAGTATTCATTGTCTTCAATGTTCACATTAGTCTCCCTGTGACAATTAATACACCATCCCATGGTAAGGGGAGAGTACTGATACATGATCTCCATTTCCTCAACAGGCCCATGACATGTCTGGCACTCGATACCAGCAACCGTAACGTGCTGTGAGTGATTGAAATAAGCCAGGTCAGGAAGATTGTGTATCCTTACCCATTCAACGGGTTGGCTTTCACCGGTGTATCGCTGATTTTCTTCATCCCATCCTACGGCTTTGTAAAGCTTTTTGATCTCGGCTGTATAAAATTCGTTTGTATAGCCGTTGGCCAGATCCTCGGGCGTGGGGCCTTCCGGATTGCCTTTGTATTCGTAGATAGACTTGTGGCAGTTCATACACACGTTCAGGGAAGGGATACCTGCATGCTTGGAAACCCTTGCCGAAGAGTGGCAGTACTTACATTCAATTTTATTGGCTCCAGCGTGAATTTTATGCGAATAGTGTATAGGTTGAATGGGGGCATATCCCTGATCTACCCCGATCTGCATGAACCAGCCATAAGCAAAATATGCGGCGGCAAGCAGAAAAAATATAGAAAAGACCAGCACCAAAAACTGATTCTGGGCAAAGGCCTTCCATATGGGCGTTCTTTTGGCAGCTTTCTCCCTCTCTACAACTACCCCGTTAGCTTCGGCGATTCGATTCAGAGTTTTGTTTACCAGGTAGAGCATCATTACGAGCAAACCAAAGACCAAAACCAAAACACCGAGGATTACTTCATTGGTAATTCCGGAACCACTTGTAGTCTCAGCCGCCGCTGCTGTGGTGGCCACTGCTGCTGCAGGGGCCGGTGGCGGTTCGGCAGTGTAGGCAAGAATATCATCAATATCCTGATCGGTCAGGGTAGGGAAGGCATTCATCGCAGCCTGGTTGTACTCATTGTAAATTTTAACAGCATAGTCATCACCTGAACTGATCATGCCGGCACTGTTCCTAATCCAGGCATATAACCATTCCCTGTCCAGACCTTCTTCTTCTGCCAATCTGGCTTCTACATTAGCCAGGGCAGGACCGGTCATTTTTCTGTTCAAGGCGTGGCAGGCAGCACAATTCTGGTTAAAAAGCTGTTTACCTTTTACAGGATCACCACCGCCTTCAGAAGCTTCGGCGGTCTCGGTTGCTGTCTGTTCAGCAGCCGCGGTTTCGTCTTGTGCATTAAGTGAGGTGGAAAAGAGTAGTAAAACTACGGTGCAAATACCAAAAATTTTAGAAATGTGATCGCGGTACGGAACCTTTTTCATACTTAATAGATTTCGATCTAAATTTTGGCACGATAATTACAGTAATAATGGGACAATGGGGGTAATTTATCGACGCTCAAATTGAGCTCAAAAATACGACATAGACTTTATTCTTAAAATGTTAACGTCTTTATAATTTATAATTTATAACTATTCTAAATAAGTTAAATTTACTTTGTTTAATCTTTAAAAAATTACCTTTGTAAGACCGGGGTTCAGCCCTTGATACCAGGATCATGAAAAGACTAATAATTACAGTGGTTACCATAGGATTTACGGTGTTCTGTTCTGCCCAAAAAGGGGAGGTGAACATTGAACAAGACAGCCAAATTACAAGGCTGCTTGAAGTGTATAAAACTGCCAATTCGGACAGGGAATATTACACCATCCAAATCGGTTTTGGGTCTTATTATGAGGCTGAAAAATTAAAGCGGGATGTAGAAATTGACTTCCCCAGGTTGCGATCTAAGATCATATTTGAATCGCCTACCTATCGTGTTAGAATTGGCCGCTTTGATTCTAAATTGGAAGCCGAAAAAAACTTTATTGAGGTGCGGGAAAAATATCCTCAATCGCTCATACTAAAAACAGGCAGATCTAATCGAAGTTAATGCCAGCTAAATATAGATATTTGGTTTAGAGCGCCTTAGAGAGTTTTCTTGACGGCAACTTCCTGGAAGGCTTCAACGATGTCCCCGGTTTTTATGTCGTTGTAGTTTTTAATCTGAAGACCACAGTCGTAGCCTTTTGCCACTTCTTTGACATCATCCTTGAATCTCTTGAGTGAAGCCAATTCTCCGGTGAAGATGACCACCCCATCCCTGATCAATCGGATCTGGGAATTCCTAAAAATCTTCCCGCTGGTTACCATACAACCTGCAATGGTTCCGATTTTGGAAATCTTAAAGGTTTCACGGATTTCTGCCGTACCGCTGATCTCTTCTTTGATCTCAGGAGATAACATGCCTTCCATGGCGTCTTTAAGATCGTTGATAGCGTCGTAGATCACCGAATACAACCTGATATCTATTTCTTCTTTGTCGGCTACATCGCGTGCATTGCCCATAGGTCTTACGTTAAAGCCTATAACGATGGCGTCGGATGCCGATGCCAGCAAGACATCTGATTCTGTAATGGCCCCTACTCCTTTGTGTATGATGTTCACCTGGATCTCGTCGGTTGAAAGCTTTTGGAAGGAATCGGTAAGCGCTTCTACAGAACCATCCACATCACCCTTGAGAATAATGTTCAGCTCTTTAAATTCGCCTAAGGCAATCCTCCTGCCTATTTCATCCAGTGTGATATGACGTTGTGTCCTAACCGTTTGTTCACGTAATAACTGACTTCTTTTGGCCGCGATCTGCTTGGCTTCCCTTTCATCTTCGAGCACCCTGAACTTGTCACCGGCCTGAGGAGCTCCGTCTAATCCCAAGATGGAAATTGGGGTTGATGGACCTGCTTTTTTTACCTTCTTGCCGCGTTCATCCTGCATGGCTTTTACCTTACCACTACAAGTCCCGGCCAGCACGTAGTCTCCTATATTGAGTGTCCCGCCCTGGATCAAAATTGTAGACACATAGCCTCTTCCTTTGTCGAGGAAGGCTTCCACAACTGTACCTACGGCCATCTTATCCGGGTTGGCCTTAAGTTCAAGTAATTCTGCTTCCAGCAATACTTTCTCCAAGAGTTCCTTTACCCCTGTCCCAGTTTTAGCAGAGATGTCATGGGACTGGATCTTACCACCCCAGTCTTCCACAAGGAGATTCATGTTGGCAAGGCCTTCCTTGATCTTATCCGGATTGGCCTCGGGCCTGTCTATTTTATTGATGGCAAAAACAATTGGAACACCAGCTGCCTGCGCATGGCTGATCGCTTCCTTGGTCTGTGGCATAATATCATCATCGGCTGCGATCACAATAATGGCAATGTCGGTTACCTGGGCTCCCCTTGCACGCATGGCTGTAAACGCCTCGTGACCCGGTGTATCCAGGAAAGTAATTTTCTGACCGTTGGATAGTGACACCCCATAGGCACCGATGTGCTGAGTAATCCCCCCGCTTTCGCCGGCAATTACATTTTCCTGTCTGATGTAATCCAGCAACGAGGTTTTACCGTGATCTACGTGTCCCATCACGGTTACGATGGGCGCTCTAGGTTTCAGATCTTCCGGCGCATCAACTTCTTCATCGATCGATTCCTCGATGGCAGCTGTGACAAACTCCACTTCATAGCCGAATTCTTCAGCTACAATGGCCAGAGTTTCTGCATCGAGCCTTTGATTCATGGTAACCATGATCCCAAGCGACATACAGGCTGAAATGATATCCGTTGTAGGGACGTCCATCATGGTGGCAACCTCTCCCACAGTTACAAACTCAGTAACCTTGAGGATCTTGCTTTCGAGTTCCTGCTGCTCCAGATCTTTCTCGGTCTGCTGCCTGTGGATATCTCTTTTTTCTCTACGATACTTGGCTGCTTTTCCTTTCTTGGATTTCCCCTGAAGTTTTTCAAGGGTTTCTCTAACCTGCTTTTGTACTTCTTCTTCGGTAGGCTCTACCTTGGGTGTTGATGAAAACCGCTGTTTTTTTCCGCCGGTCCTTCCACGTGCAGATCCCTGGACACCTCCGCTTACTATTCGCTTACGGCGTTTCTTCTTATCGGAGTCATCCTTATCTGCCTTGGCTTCTTTTTTCTTCTTGGGCTTCTCAAACTTGGACAGATCTATTTTATCGCCCATGATCTTAGGCCCGGAAAGTTTTTTGTACTGGGTAGTAATGGCCTCTACCTCCGGAGCTTTCTGTTCTTCCTTAACAGGTTCTTCCTTCTTGACCGTTTCCTTCTTTTTGGCCACGGGTGCTGCCTCTTCTTTCTTCTCTACAGCCTTGGTTTTCTTTTTTGCTTCCAGATCGATTTTCCCGACTTGCTTAGGGCCGGAAAGTTCTACTTTTGCTTTGACCACTTCCCTCGCAGCGCTTCTCTTTTCACGAGCCAGCCGCTTTTCTTCCTGCTCTTTTTCGAGCTGCAACCTGATGGCTTCTTTTTCTTTCCTTTTCTCCTCGCCTACTTCCTTGGACGCAACTTTCTTACTCATGTCTGTCTGGAACTCATCCAGCAAAATCTGGTACACCTCATTGGAAATTTTGGTCGTAGGTCTCGCCACCACATCATGTCCTTTGGAAGCGAGAAATTCTACGGCCCTGTCCAATGAGATATTGAGTTCTCTCAGAACCTTATTCAATCTTATTGTTGCGCTTTCTACCATATAATCGGGTTGCCTCTTAAAATTTTGGTGCTAATATATAGCTTAATCTTCAAACTCTTCTTTGAGTATTCTTATAACATCTAAAATGGTTTCCTCCTCCAGATCGGTGCGTTTCACAAGATCATCAACCTCTTGTTCAAGAACACTTCTGGCTGTATCCAGACCGATCTTTTTAAGTTCTTCAATGATCCAGGCTTCTATTTCATCTGAGAATTCTGTAAGTTCTACATCCTCTTCTATTCCTTCTCTGAAAACATCTATTTCATAACCCGTCAGCTGGCCAGCTAAACGTATGTTGTGGCCTCCTCTTCCAATAGCCTTGGATACTTCCTCAGGTTTAAGCATTACCTGTGCCGTTTTGTTCTCATCGTCGAGCTTGACCGAGGTAACTCTCGCCGGACTCAGGGCTCTTGTCACCATGAGTTGGGGGTTGTTGGTCCAGTTGATCACGTCAATATTCTCATTGCCCAATTCCCTCACAATACCATGGATACGGGATCCTTTCATCCCTACGCAGGCTCCTACGGGGTCTATTCTATCGTCATAAGAATCTACAGCCACCTTGGCCTTTTCACCTGGTATTCTCACTGCTTTTTTGATCGTGATCAATCCGTCAAATACTTCGGGGATTTCCTGGAAAAAGAGCTGTTCTAGGAAGACCGGAGAAGTCCTGGACATGATAATTACGGGTTTGTTTCCTTTGAGCTCCACACTTTCTATGATGCCCCTTACGTTGTCTCCTTTCCTGAAGAAATCAGACGGGATCTGTTTGTCTTTAGGCAGGATGATCTCATTACCTTCATCGTCGAGCAAAATAATCGCCTTATGTCTGATGTGGTGAACCTCAGCGGTGTAGATCTCCCCTTCCAGATCTTTGAATTGCTTATAGATAGTGGTGTTGTCGTGTTCGTGGATCTTGGAAATGAGGTTTTGCCGGAGAGCCAGGATAGCCCTTCTACCCAGATGGGCCAGCTTTACTTCTTCAGACACGTCCTCACCTACCTCAAAATCAGGCTCAATCTTCCTAGCCTCACTGAGTGAAATTTCCTCCAGAGGGTCTTCTACCGCCCCGTCTTCAACAACAACCCGGTTTCTCCAAATTTCCAGGTCACCTTTATCCGGGTTAATGATGATATCGAAATTATCATCAGATCCAAACTTTTTCTTCAACGCATTCCTGAAGACATCCTCGAGGATGGCCATCAATGTTACCCTATCGATGAACTTATCATCCTTGAATTCCGAAAAAGATTCAATTAATGCAATATTTTCCATTTTCGAGCTTAGCTTAGAATTTTAATACAACTTTTGCTTCCATAATATCAGTAATAGGAATTTCTTTCCTATTCTGGACGGTTACCTTGCCCTTACCTACAGGTTTCGGTTCCCGGCTCTTCCATTCTAATGTAATGGTCTCTGAATCAGCTGCTGTAAGCTGACCTTCATATTGAGATTCCGGTGTGCTGATACTCAGCTTTCTTCCAATGTTTTTGCGGTATTGCCGCGGGTTTGAAAGTGGTGCTGTAGCTCCGGCGGAGGTCACTTCCAGCGAAAAATCCACCTGATCCCTGTCTAACCGGCCTTCCACAGCCCTGCTGATATCAATGCAGTCTTTAAGTGTAATTCCCTCGTCTCCATCCAGCACAATGTGGATCTTGTTGTCCGGGCTAACATTCAGACTAATAAGAAACAGTGAAGGCTTTTCATTTAAAACCTCAGTTACTATTTCCTGCACCTGATCCTTCAGCATATTTTTAAGTAATAAAAGAGGGGACTAATGTCCCCTCATGAATAATACTCTATTCTTTCAGTGGCGCAAATATACAACTTTTTTCTTATCCAATCTATCGACTCAATGCGCTGACTGACAAAAATTTTCAGCGCTGTATTTCTTTTAATTTTACTTTTGATACAGCGTCATTGTGCGCATTAAAGTAAAATTGAACCAACTCAAACAATCCAGAGCTTATGGATATCTTTTCGTCCTATAATATTATTATAGAGATTTCAGCCATTCTTATCTTGTCTTTCCTTTTTAATGGCATTGCCAAGCGGACCAATATTCCTTCTGTTCTGCTTTTAATATTACTTGGAGTAGTACTTCAATATGTGTTGAAATACCTCACTGCAGAGGAGGTGAACTTCTTCCCGGCCCTGGAAGTGCTGGGAATCATAGGACTGATCATGATTGTGCTGGAGGCCGCTCTGGAGCTGGAGTTGAAGAAAGACAAACTTTGGCCAATTCTCAAATCCATGGCCATTGCCTTAATTGGCCTCTTGCTGTCTGCCTGGGTAGCGGCACAGATTATCTACTACCTGGTTCCGGAGATGAACATGCTTTCGGCATGGCTATATGCCACTCCTCTTTCGATATTGTCCAGTGCGATCATCATACCCAGTGTTTCCAGGCTGCCTGAATCCAAAAAGGAATTCCATATTTACGAGAGCACCTTTTCGGACATCATGGGTATAATCATGTTTTACTTTTTAATAGGAAAACTGGAACCCACAGATGGCTATGTAGCACTGGAGTTTACGGGCAATATATTGCTCACGATCATTATCGCCGTTGTGGCTAGTTATGCCATCATCCTGATTTTTCAGGAAATTAAAAGTCAGGCCAAGCTATTCCTGCTCATTGCCGTGCTTTTATTGTTATATGCGGTTGGGAAGAAGCTGCACCTATCATCTCTGATCATCATATTGATTTTCGGATTAGTCATCGCCAATATGAAACTTTTCTTTGGCGGCAAGCTGAAGGTCTTTCTCAAAGAAGATGCGGCTCACCAGATCTATCACGAGTTGCATATTGTAACTCTGGAAACCGCCTTTGTTGTCCGTACCTTTTTCTTTGTTGTTTTTGGTCTTACTATCGTATTGGCATCGTTGTTAAGTCTGAATGTAGCCTTGGTGAGCCTGTTGATCCTGATCAGTATTTACGCCATCCGCTATGGATTGCTCAGGCTGTTTATAGGCAAGGATATTCTGCCTCAACTTTTTATCGCTCCCCGTGGGCTTATTACGGTGCTGCTGTTTTACGCCATTCCAGTAGAGGCCCAGGTGGCCACTTTTGAACAAGGCGTTCTTTTGTTTGTCATTATCGGAACCAGTTTGATCATGACCTGGGCGATGATCAAAGACAAGACCAAGATGAATACGCTGGTGGATCAGATTGACGAGGAGTGGGATGCGAGGAACGAGGCTTATCACCTGGAAAAATCGGAAGAGGATGCATTGGATGTGATGCCCAGGCCGGAAGAAGGGGAATTGGGGGATCGGTCGGAATCAAGTCAGGAGAAAGGTGGTGAAGACAAGCTTCCGGATCCACCGGGACATTGAATGGGACGTTCATGCGTTGATTCGTTGATTC
>JBPEXP010000213.1:0-2417 GCA_052031475.1 Flavobacteriaceae bacterium
ATGTTGGAAAACAGAATTTCAAAAGCCTGGAATCAAATGATAGAACGTCTGGAAGGCTGGATAGATGCTATCATCGTAAACCTGCCCAACATCTTGTTGGCCATTATCGTTTTTCTTGCGGTGTATATTGTGTCTAAGTGGGTTAGGCGCTTGCTATGCCGACTGCTGCAGCGGACAAGGCTGCAGGAATCCATGATCAACCTGATTGCCAAGATAGCCTCGGTGGTCATCATTTTAGTGGGACTCTTCCTGGTCCTTGGCATCATGAACCTGAGTAAAACCCTGAATGCCATTCTGGCGGGAGCAGGTGTAGCCGGTCTTGCAGTGGGTCTCGCCTTGCAGGGAGCATTGGCTAATACCTATTCCGGTATCATACTCTCTTATGTAAAGAACATCAAGTTTGGCGACTGGATCGAAAGTAACGGATATGAAGGTGAGATCACCAACATAGATTTGCGCGTGGTGACCATTAAGCAGATCGATAATAATTTGGTCTACATCCCTAACCGGATGGTCGTAGAGAATCCTATTAAGAATTTTTCTATCACAGATCAATCCAAGGTAATCGTAGAATGCGGGGTGGCCTATGGATCTGATCTGCGCGCGGTGCGTGAGCTGGTACTCGAGACCATATCATCCAATTTTGACTCCCTCTCCTCCAAAAGGGATATGATCTTTCTTTACAAACAATTCGGAGACAGCAGCATAGATTTTGAGCTGCGCTTTTGGATTGATGCTACTTCCGCCTTGGAAGTGGCTAAGGCTAAAACGGAAGCCATGATCCTGATCAAGGAAGCTTTCGACAGCGAAGGGATCACTATTCCCTTTCCTATACGAACTTTGGATATTCCTGAGGAGATTGTGGTTAAGACCAATTCTTGAGTTATACCTTAATATATATAGGGCGATAAAAATTGCCTTGTAAATCCGGTTCTGATACTCCGTTGCGGATATGAGTCAAGATCTGCATTAATAGAACAAATAAAAATTGGCCATCAACGGTAATTTGCACTGTTGTGTACTTGATGGGTACACCGGATGTATCCGATGTCCATCCCTTACTATGACATCGTTAACCCTATAAAATTTTACTTAATGAGTTTTAATAATACCGTGGGCGAGAAGCTCAACGCCCTCTTACAAAAAAATATTGAGGCTAGAGAAGGATTTCATAAAGCTGCGGAGAAAATGGAAAACCCCGCCATCCAGTCGTTCTTTAACAATAAATCCAGGGAGCGCAACACATTTGCTCACCAACTGGAGTCGCACATCAATCAATTTAATGTAGAAACTGAAGACGACGACGGCTTAAAAGCAAAAGCTCACAGAACATGGATGGATATAAAGACCATGTTGGCCAGTGATCAAGAAGAAGCCGTATTGGAAGAGGTGATCCGCGGAGAGAAAGCCATTATCGAACAATATGAAGAAGTACTGGAAGATACAGCCATGCCTTTGCCAACCAGAAATCTGGTAACCACTCAATTAAATACGATCAAATCAGGCATGGAAATCGTAGAAAAAATGGAAGCTACCCGTTAAACCAGTCCTTTAGAAGTAGTATAGAATATAAAAGCGCCTGAGGGCGCTTTTATTTTTTTGACCACCTGGAAATCCTGATAGGGAAGACGGTCAACACCGGACCATTTTAGGAAAATTTTAGAGTTTAATGAGTTAATATTCAGATGAAACGAGTCAAGGTCTGACCTTAATTATGGGCATCTTGCAAGTGTTATTAATCAATTAAAATATATAGATATGTTACGATGGACACTCACTTTTGTAGTATTAGCAATAATCGCAGCCATATTTGGTTTTGGCGGAATTGCAGCAGGAGCTGCTAGCATTGCAAAAATCTTATTTTTTGTATTCTTAGTGCTTCTGGTAGTATCCTTGATCACTAAAGGATTTAAATCAAGAGTATAATTACTAACCTTTTAAAAACTATAAGAAAATGAAACGAATTACCTTATTACTAGCATTGATTTTTTCCCTGAACCTTGTCTTTGTGGGATGCAGGGAAACAAACAAAGACAAAGACAGTATTGAAGCTACCATGGAAGAAATGGGCGAAGATATTGAAAATGCCGCCGAGGAGGTAGGTAACGACATCGAAGAAGCTGCCGAAAATGTTGGCAATGAAATCGAAGGCGCTGCTGAGGATGCTTCGGATGGCGTGAAAGAAGGACTCAACGAAGCAGGCGACGCTATAGATAAGACCGCCGAAGATGTTGAGGACGAGTTTGAAAAATAGAATTTATTAACATTAAAAAAATTGAAATGGAAAAGAGATTTGAAAGAAGTACAAAAAGTAAATTACTCTCAGGATTTGGGAGAATCTATAAGAAAAATAGAAGATTCTCTCTGGAAAATGAGACGATAAATGAAAAAAAAGATAAGTAATACTTTTCTTTAAA
>JBPEXP010000214.1:0-4118 GCA_052031475.1 Flavobacteriaceae bacterium
GTTAAACTTTAGATGACATATAGAGAGTTTTACCATGAAGAAATTATTACTTGCTAGTTTGATAACCATACTATCTGTCGCATCGCTTACAGCCCAAAGTAAAAAAGAACTGCAGGCCGAAGTGGATCGGCTAGAATCTGAACTGGCTGCGAAAGACGAAGAGATCCTGAGCGCCAAGAAAAAAGAAAGCATCAGTATGGCCGAAGCTGAGCAGTATAAGGGACAGGTAGATGAGTTGAAAGCTGCCAATGCCACGCTGCTGAGCAATCTTAAAACCTTTACCGAAGCTTCCCAACAGCGTTCAGAATCTATAGGACAAACGCTGGAGAGTCTTCGCAGAAAAGAAGCACAGCTGAAAACCATCAACGATCAATTCAGTGCCAATGACTCCATTGCACTGCTGGTGCTAACTGCATTTAAACAAACCCTGGGAGAGAACGCCCTGGTGGGCGTCAAGGAAGGGGCTGTGGTTGTAGAGCTGAGCACTCCTATGCTTTTTGGGGATTCACCGGGCAGCACCGCGATCAGCGAAGACGGCCAACTATTTCTCGATAAAATAGCAACGGTTGCCAAGACCTATCCGGATACAGAATTAAGTGTGCACACACAGTTGACCGCTGAAGGTGACACGCAGCCTACTAAACTGCGTGGATTGAGCATTCTGAGCGGCATGGAAAAGAGTATGACCGGGGAAACAGGCAGGCTGAGACTCGCTTTTGCAGTTGGTTCTGCACCTTCCTATGAAGTTAGGATCTATCCTAAACTGCGGGATTTCTATTTTAAAGTTCGGGAAACCGTCAAGAAAAAGTAAACTCATCGGTGTAATCTGAATTCCGGAATACTTTTTTAATCGGTGTGTCGTTCTTTAATCGAGAATCAACCCAAACACCACTACAATGACAGGAGACGATATCTTCCAATTATTTGCTTTTCTATTGCCGGCAGTTGTCACTGGTGCCGTGGCATTTTACTTTTTCAGGCTTCACACCAATAATGAAGAAGGCCGGCGCCGGTATTTGTTACATAAGGAATCTCAAAAAAATGCCCTGCCCATTCGCCTGCAGGCCTATGAACGCATGGCTCTCTTTCTGGAAAGGATTTCTATAGCCAACCTCGTAGTGCGGGTTGCCCCTACCAATACGGATAAGAATGACTATGAGCATTTGCTGATCCGCACCATAGAAAAGGAATTTGAGCACAATCTTTCGCAGCAGATCTATATGAGCGATGAATGCTGGAACATTATCAAGGCGGCAAAAAACGCTACCATTCAAAGCATACGCAAGGCTGCGATGAGCGAATCAGACTCTGCTGA
Organism: Flavobacteriaceae bacterium; assembly: GCA_052031475.1. Taxonomy (GTDB): domain Bacteria; phylum Bacteroidota; class Bacteroidia; order Flavobacteriales; family Flavobacteriaceae; genus JAHEJJ01. The sequence continues at coordinate 1,316 of JBPEXP010000214.1, forward strand.
CAAGTTGCGTGAAGACATCCTGAATTCTACCATGGATAAGCAATCTCCTTCGGCCACTGCACTGGCCTATGTTAAGAAGGAAATCGGTTCTCTCTGGTAGATGATCCGTCTTTTACTTTTTATTTAGCTGGGTTCAATTTCGCTCTGATCCAGGTTTTTGCTGCGGGCAAAATCAAATCCGCTTTCCCACCAGGAAGTCATCTTCTCCTTATCAAAGATCAGGGAATTGGTTGTGAGCACCGTGGGTGTATAGTAGAAATTGATAATGGCATCATGATGGTTGGCCACATATTTCCCGATGCGAATATTCTGTCTCTCTATCCTGTCCAGCATAAATCCAAACATACTGGTAAGCAGTGAAAAAGCATTCCTGGACGGCATTCGGTTAAAATGAGTCACCTCTGTGTGAAGAATGATGGCATCTACTACCTTGGCTCCCCTGTTCACCGCCTGCTCAATAGGCACCATGCTTCCCAGGCCCCCGTCTGCATATTCACAACCGTTCTTTCTTACCAGGCTCATAAAGGGTGTATAATTACAGGAGATCCAGATCCATTCGCAAAATTCATCGTAATCAAAATCTTTGATCGACTTGTATTCTACCTGGTTCAGGCTCAGGTTAGACACGGTTACAACCAGGTCTTTGGGACCTTCTTTTAGTTCCCGGAATTCTTCAGGGGTCAGCGTATTTTTGATCAACTCAAGCAAGTTGTGGCTTTCGCCGAAAGTCTTGCTGCCGTGGTAGAAATTCTTCAGCACATTCCAGTGGTTGATGGCGATATTGGCCACTCCATATTTCTTCTGGATAGTAAATGGGCAGTTGCTGAAAATGCTGTCCTGGTTTACCGAAGTATAAACGTCGCGTATCTTATCTATTTTGTGGAGAGCCAGGTGGGAGATCAGCAGACTGCCGGTGGATGTACCGATCAAAAGGTCATAGTCGTGGTCCAGACCCTCAATGAGGTATTGAGCCACTCCTCCAGCAAACGCACCTTTGCTGCCACCGCCAGATATTACCAGAGCTCTCATTCTATATTCAATTGCTTTAAAAGATAACGCTTTTCCTCCCCATTTAATTTTTCAGCAAGTTTAACCAAGCGGTCTTGCTGATCTTCATCGGTTAGCAGACCACCCAATAGCTGCCTGGCATATGACCTGAACTGCCACACCGGATGTACCGATGCATTGACCAGGTCTTTCAGGTTCTCATCCGGTAGCTCAAATACCTCGGTGATGATGCTAAACGCAGTTTGTCTGATTTCAAAAGGATATTGGGGCGACGTATAGCCAAACAATTCTTCCCTGTATCGGGCAAGGGTCTCCCTATCCCCGTAATCGCTGGTGAGCACTGCCAGGAACAACCACAGGATCCTCACATTGTAGTTAGGCAGCCCGTAAACGTTCTTAAGGGTGTCCAGGTATTCAGCGCGGTGAGCGGGAAAGTAAATCCAGAGCTTAAAAAGCGCATACTCCCTGGTTACATAGCTCGGGTCATTAAGCAGCGTTTCAAATTCTGTTTTAAGTTCCACCGGGATTCTTTCTAAATGAATGGCCACAGCCTTTCTAAGCTCCTTGTCGCCGTCTTTTAGAATTTCCCGTATAAACTCCTCTGAAAGGGATTTGTGAAGTTTAGCAATGATGTGCCTTTTAAGCGCCACCGATTCGGTCTTCTGCCAATATCGCCTGATAATATCTTCGTTGTTTTCTGAACTGGCCGTCAGTTCCCAGCGAAGTTCAAACCAGTCGTTCAAGCTAGGCGATTGCTCTTTCAGATAATCCCTGACTACCCCGGCAGGGAAGGACGCCGATCGCAGCCACTCTTCTTCAAATTCAGCCAGGCCCTGGCCACTGACCTCCTTTACAATATTCATGAAATCATTCACCGTAGCATTCTTAAACTGGTATGTCTGCAGAAATTTAACTATGGCTCTGCGGAATGTTTCGTCTCCTACCAATTCCCTTAGCATTAGTACGGCCCAGGCACCTTTCTGGTAAAAGGTAAGACTGCCAGCTTCAGGATCCAATAGGGATTCCCCGTCTTGGTTTTCAAGGGCCTCTGCGCTTTCAAATAGCTTCCAGACATAGTAATCCTCGCCAAATACTTCCCGCTGGGCCATCAAGGCATAGTAGGTTGCAAATCCTTCGTGCAGCCAATGGTCATTAGCACTCACTTCGGTGACAAGATTCCCAAACCATTGATGGGCCATCTCGTGGGCATTTATTTCCACGTAATTCTTGTCTTCAAAAGCCAGGGAGTCTATCAGATAGGCATCCGAAAATATGGTCGTTCCGGTGTTTTCCATTCCGGCATAAAGAAAATCCCTGGCCGGAACCTGTTTATAATTCTGCCAGGGGTATGCAATGCCTATCTCATCCTCCAGAAAATCCATGATCTCTGCAGTATATCGATAGGTAGGTTCTTGCCTCTCCCCCTCACCCTTATAGGAATAGAGATAAATTGGCAGCTTTGAACGGCTGTACACCGTGTCTTTTTCATATGGTCCGATGGCGAAGGCCAGAAGGTAGCTGCTCATCGGGTCCTTCATACGGTATCGCCAAACTTTCAGTGAATCCAGTAGCTGAACTTCTTCCAAGTTCCCATTGGCAACAACTTCATAATCTTTGTCAAAAGTGATCTCCGTATTGAATATTACCTTCTCACTCATGTTGTCAAAACTGGGCAGCCAATGGCTGCTATACTTGCCCTGGCCCTGGGTCCAAACCTGGTTGTTAGAGCTGATAGTATCCTTCCAGCCAACAAAATAGACAGCCTGCTTGGGACGGGCGTCGTATAAGATTTCGA
>JBPEXP010000215.1:0-2099 GCA_052031475.1 Flavobacteriaceae bacterium
CGTGTGATATCTGCAGTATTGTGTTCACTTCCTGGCCAAACAGCTATGTGGACATTTTCACCCTGGGCGTATAATGCCGCCCTTGGAAGCGGCATCCAATTCTCCCAACAATTTAACCCCCCTACTCTAAAGGATTTCAACTTATGCGTTATAAGGCCATTCCCATCACCAGGAGACCAGACAAGGCGCTCGTCGTAAGTGGGTTGAAGTTTGCGGTGGACAGATTTTATGTCTCCCTTTTGATCGATGTACACCAGGGAGCAGTATAAACTGTGTCCGCCACGGTCTGCTGCCCGTTCTATAGTGCCCAGGTAGATAGCCATTTTAAACTGCGAAGCAAGGTCCTGGATACTTTGTAAATCGCTGTAAGGATCAATCGCATTTGCCATATAAAAGGCGTGCAATTCCTTATTTACTTTAGTCTCCCAAGCGGCACCATTGGTATAGGCCAACCAAAATGGATAACCCGGTAACAGTCCTTCCCCAAACACCAGCAATTCTGCACCATTTTGTCCGCCTTCCTTCACATAGTCTTCGATTTTTGCAAGGGTTTTGTCCCGGTTCAGCCATACCGGTGAAATTTGGGCCAGTCCGACTTTCAATTTACCTGAACTCATAATATGCGATTTAAAACGAGGTCGATGTCAATAAGCAAAATACTGAATACGCCTACTACGATAATCAACTTTAAAATATTATGCAGCCATACGTAGTGCATTTTAAGGGCGGATTTCCAAAGGAGAATTATAAATAAAATCAGCAAGATAATGCTCCCGCCAAAATACAGATACATATATCCCACATCGAACTTCAAGATCAGGATCAGGGCTGGAATAAGCGTTAAAAGTGCCAGGATACTTACGGCGATCTTTGCAATCCTGGTCCCGTGTAAAATAGGAATGGTCCTATAACCCAGAGCCATGTCTCCGGCCATATTCTCCATGTCTTTTATGAATTCCCTTGAGAGGATCAATAAGAAGAGGAAAAGGGCGTGAAAGAAAATAACAGTTTCGAAATTTTTGTAGTAAACAAAAACGGCAAAGAAGGGCAAAATAGCTAAGATTGCGGAGACAATATTCCCAATTAATGGAAGGCGTTTAAGCTTATGTGAATAAGCCCAAATTGCAAAAATGTAAGCTGAAAAGAATATAACTGCGCGAAAGGATACATAACTGGCGAAAATTACGGCGAGGAAATTGAGCACGAAGTAAGCAGAGAGCTTGGTGCGCTGACTAACCAGTCTATCCAGCATACTTTTACGCGGTTTATTAATCAGGTCTTTCTCCGAATCGTAAAAACTGTTGATGATATATCCGGCGGCAATTACCATGGCAGAAGACAATACCAGTATAAAAAGTTTGGGATCTAAAACAACCTCCCCAAGAGGTAAATCAGGTGATAGAATATATATGGAAGCAAGGTATTGGGCCAGCGCAATTATTAGGATGTTGTAGCCCCTGATTATGGATATCAGGCTAAGCCCTTTTAGGAGTCGAAGCCTGTTCTTTCTGCTAAGCATGACTCCTGCTTTAGAAGTTGTAGACTACTTCCAGCTGGTGTCCTTTAAGTGCTTGTTTAGCTTTTTCCAGGTCTTCCGTGAAGCCGAGGATATAACCTCCGCCACCGGAACCACAAAGTTTCAGGTAATAGGCATTGGTATCAATCCCCTTTTTCCACAACTTGTGGAATTCTTCCGGGATCATCGGCTTGAAGTGATCGAGTACTACTCTTGAGAGTTGTTTGATGTTGCCGAAAAGCGATTTCACATTCCCGCTAAGGAAATCCTCAACGCAGGCATCAGTGTGTTTAATGAACTGATCTTTCAATACTTTCCGGAATCCTTCCTGCTTCATCTTCTCCATAAACAATTGGACCATGGGTGCTGTTTCACCGGTGGACCCACTATCAAGTAAAAACACAGCGCCTTTACCGGTAGAATTTTGTGACGGTATACTTGTAGATTCTATATTATCCTTGGAATTAATCAGAATTGGAAGGCTTAGATAGCTGTTTAAGGGATCCAGGCCTGATGATTTGCCGTGGAAGAAAGATTCCATCATTCCAAAGATTGCCTTTAATTTCAGCAACTTCTCCCGGGT
>JBPEXP010000216.1:0-6954 GCA_052031475.1 Flavobacteriaceae bacterium
ATTGATGATGCATTAGTTCACTAATGCCAATTTACGATTGATTTCGCCGAGCCACTGCGGTTCGTACTTTTCGGCAAGGCTTTTTGCCGTAGAATAATACTCAACGGCCCTTATATCTTCATTGTTTTCTACTGCGATATCACCCAGCAGTAAGAATACGACGGGATTGTATGGGATGATCATTTTCAATGTTTCAAAATAGGCCTGGCGTTTATCAGGGAGTTGAAGCAAGTCATAAGCATCACCAAAAGATATAAGAAAATAAGCATCGGTAGGATCTATGCCTATTTCGGCAAGGTAATTGGCGTAATGCAATGAAAAATGCTCGAGTCCGTTTTTCTCGATCATATCAAAAAGTAAGGATCTCCGGTCTATCTCGGGATGTACAGGATCATTATTCATGGCCAGTCCCATAAAATTACCTGTTACTTTTCGGCTATCGGCATACATGTTTAACATAGTCACCCCGATGAGATGCGATTCCGGTTCAAAGAAGAGATCGCAGCTAAAGCCCATTCCGCCGCCGTTATGACCATAAAGTGTTTTGCCGGGCAATATGCTGTTTTCATGTATTTCCATTCCGTAGCCATATTTTCCGGAACCTAATGATACGTGTTTTGTCATCATGAGCTCGAGAGAATTTTTAGAAAGAAGTTTTTCATTGAGCAATGCCTCTGCAAAGCGATAAAAATCACCGGCAGAACTGATCCAGCCACCGGCACCACCTGCGTGAAAAGTCCGCAAGGAATATTGATAATATGTGTTATGCCCAAGCCAGCGATAGGGTTTCGCACCTTTTTTAAGGAATTGTAAACTATCCATCTTATAAAATGTATTTACCATTCCTGCTCTATCGAAGATTTCAGTTTCGCAATAGGCTTTAAACGAAGTTCCCGATACGGCTTCTACAATATATGCGAGGACCTCATAAGCCGAACTGCTGTAGTAAACAGAGCTACCCGGTTCATCAAAAGCTAATGCATTTGTTTCAATAATATGCCACCACTCTTTACGCTCATATTCCCTGAATTCAAAGCCAGGACGTTCCCAAGGACTGGTAAGGCCTGATTGATGCGTGAGCAACTGATGAATAGTAATTTTATCAGCGTTCTTGATTTTAGTATCAGCCAGGTAATCTGCGATGGTATTCTTAAGATCGATTTTTCCTCTTTCTACAAGCTGTAATATGGCAGTCGCTGTAAAAAGTTTGCCGGCCGATTCTGTCCGGAACAAGGTGTTCATAAGGTTTTTTCTACCCGACTCCTGGTCTGCCTGCCCGAATGCGGCCGATCCGATGACAATTGAATCCCTGGCAACTAGTACCACGCCATGGTAATTGTTCTGCTCATACAGTGATGCCAGATCCTCAATTTTCTGGCTTATGATGCTTTTCTCCTGAGAAAATCCAGTTACAAATACCAGGAATATTAGCGATATAGGTAGATGCTTCATTAGTGAATTATTGTAGTGTGAATAAAATTGAAAATTATCCCTTTGTGGGATGAAGCTGATCAGGGAAGCACATCGCAGATAAAATGTCAGCAGGACATTGGTTTCGGAACTTTATCAATTCTTCCCTTCCGACGGCCCTGACCAAAGACCTGGTCTTCTTCAGGGACTTTTTTTGAGGAGCTTATATAGAGGTCATAATCACTATATTATCAACCAAATAGCAAGAGTAAATGTAGTAATTCGCCAATATCGAACTATTAAAAAAAGCATAATTATTAAAGGCGGGCAGCGGTGAAATTACGACTCGTATAAACTACCGAAACAGGAGCGAGGAGGTTAAGTAATTTTAATCTCTTAGAATCTTTTGAAGCCTGGTAATACTTATGATTTGAGCTGATTTAGATTCAAATACAGTTCATTCAACTTTTTTCTCAATTCATACACGAAAACACTTTGGCCCTGGGAATCTAAGATACTTTAGCCCAGTGATTATAAAAATTTGTCAACTATGAGAAATTCAATTTTTACACTCCTTGTACTGACCTTGATCGCTGCCGCACTGCTGAGTGCATGTAAACGAGCCTGGGGAAAGCCTGATACAGAAATTGTTGAACAGAAAACTATCAAAATTATGGACTCTACTGCTCTGGTAGCACGGGGTCGCTATCTGGTGAATTCTATTGGCTGTGCCGACTGCCATTCACCAAAACGCATGACGGCCCATGGTCCTGAGGTAATCCCTGAGCTTCATTTATCGGGATTCCCTTCGGATGGAACGGTCCCCCCATTAGACATGACGGCAGTTAACAACGGATGGATCATGTTTTCACCAGACGGTACCAGTTCTGTAGGACCCTGGGGCCAGTCTTATGCGGCCAATATTACCGGAGATGAAACAGGTATAGGCAACTGGACGGAAGAAAACTTTATCCGATCCATAAGACAGGGGAAGTACAAGGGTCTTGAATCGTCCAGGGACTTATTGCCTTTAATGCCATGGCATTATTACAGGAACCTGACCAATGAAGACCTGCGTTCTATCTATTACTACTTAAAGACAACACCGCCGGTAGACAATATAGTTCCAGCCCCGAGAACAGTTGAACAACTGCAATAGATAAAGGAGCGGAAGTTCTGCTGACTTATAAAAAAGCAAAAGGCCTGCTTGGCACCTTGTGGCCGGGCAGGTTTTTTTTTGACTCACAAGCTTGACAAAATATTGACGAATATTACACCTGGAGGATCTTTAAAATATATCACTTTTATTGTGAGAAAATGCTTGAATTTTTTTAGTGGTCAACTGACTGGGAATCGGTAATTTAGAGGTACAATGAAGATTAATATACCTCAATATAATGGCGTTGATCATCAGGTAATGTTCATTACCGTACCCACGTTTTCATTCGTGGTAAACTGTGTGAATTTCGGTGCAGGATATTTCTCTGATTTCTGGTTCTTCATTACTAGCAGCCTGATCGCATTGGTCTGGTTAAGCATTGATTTCGTTGTTTGCGGGGCCATTGCAGTATTCTTTAAAAAAAGGTTCCCCGCCCAAAAAGATGTGATCAAGAGGTTGTCATTCATGATCGTCACCTTCTTAATTGTAACCGGGTTATTCTTATCCGGCCTCTTCGGTATTTATGAAACCGTCGACTACTTCAACTACCGCTTTAACCCTAAAGCCTTCGCCTGGTCTTATCTTCTTTTAGCAGTTTTCAGCGTCTTTCTCACTTTTTTAATGGAGGGAATTTCAAGGTACCAGGAATGGCGATTAAACAGGGAGGAAACTGAAAAATTAGCCCAGGAATTTAAGAAAAGTCAATTGCAAGGGCTGAAAAGCCAGGTAAGCCCTCATTTTCTTTACAACTGCCTGAATTCATTATCGAGTCTTATACAACATGACGAAGAAGAAGCGGAAGAATTCCTCGATGAGATGAGCAAGGTGTATCGATATATGTTGAGCAATGATGAAGAACAGTTGGTGACATTGGAAACCGAACTAAAGTTCACGGACTCATATATGCACTTGTTAAAGGCCAGGTTTGGTGATGCCCTGCAGTTGAAGGTCAGGGTCCAGGAGGAACAGAAGAGCAAACTGATGGCGCCTCTTTCACTGCAGTTGCTCATTGAGAACGCCTTCTCACAAAATATAGTCAGTAAGTCGAAACCTCTTCAAATCTCAATAGAATCTACAGAGGATGGTTTTCTGGATCTCAGGAATAATATTCAGCCCAAAATAGTTACGGAATTGATCGATTTTGAGGCGGGATTGGACAACCTTATAAGAAAGTATGAGCTGCTGGGCCAGCCTGTATCAGTTATGGAAAACCAAAGTACCTGCAGACTGGTCCGAATTCCGCTGATCACGCAAACCGATATATTAGTATCATGAAATTGATCAGACCTCCAAAGTTGGAATTGTATTCCTTTCTATTCTCCATGCCGCTCATTGCTGCCATTGTTAATCTTATTTTGTTTGAAGATCGTCTGTGGACAGATTACCGGGTGTGGCTCTATTCTATGCCGCTTATTTATCTGATCGGTGTATTATCCTGGTATTCCCATGTACTCTATGCTTATTGGATAGAACGTCGATATCCGGAATTGCATCAAAGTCGGCAAAGGATTACTAGGAAGGCATTGGTAGTCTTATTTATAATGACTCCCAGTATTTTACTGATCTTTTTGGTCTATCATCAATTTCATATTCTCGGCTATCAATTTCAAACCCTTCACCTCGTACAGGGACTGGCAGTGGGAGCCTGCGTAAATCTTGTCTTTGAGACACTTTATGAAGCAGACTACGTTTTTACAAAAATGAAGGAAAGCGCTTCCGAGAAACAAACTATGGTTGAACTGGCCATCCACCAGGATTTTGACGCTTTAAAGAACCAGGTAAATCCCCATTTTTTATTCAACTGCTTTAACACCCTTTCGTCATTGATCAGTATCGACAAGCAGAGAGCAGACCGCTTTTTGAACGAGCTGAGCAAGGTATATCGCTATCTGCTTAAGAGCAACGAGGAGGGCGTGAGCACCGTGCTGAGTGAATTAAAGTTTATAGAATCCTATTTTAACCTCCTGAAAACCCGTCATGGTGAAGCAGTGCAGCTAAATGTTCAGATAGATAAGCGATACGATAATTATTTGTTGCCTTCTATGACACTGCAGTTGCTAATTGAGAATGCAGTGAAGCACAACGCATTTTCTAAAAAAGAACCACTGATCATTGATGTTTTTACCGCTGCTGGAAACAAGCTGGTTGTAAATAACAATGTCCAACCCCTGGTGGTGAAGGCACCCAGCCATAAGATAGGTTTGCGAAACATCAAAGCGAAATATGTACTGATGAAACAGACTGGCTTTCAGGTCATCGAGGACGAGAAAAATTTCACAGTGGTTTTGCCCTTGATTTGGAACCAACAGCAATCAAAGAACATTGAATTCAGTTAATTTAACTATCGCAATTCATGACACAAAAAGTTCAACTCATACAGCTCTTCGATCAACCAGTTCGTTTTGCCGGGGAGCTTCATGATCTTACTTATACTTTTGATGCAAATACCAAAAAATTGGTAATAAAATGAAGATTTTTATCATAGAGGATGAAGAGCTCGCGGTTAAAAAACTGATCAAGACCCTGGCATCGATAGATGCAGAAGCAGAAGTATTAGGTACCGCGGATAGTATTAAAAGCAGTGTGGAGTGGCTGTCGGCCAATGCAGCGCCTGATTTGATACTGATGGACATCGAGTTGGCTGATGGGCAGAGTTTTGAAATATTCAATTTAGTTGAAGTTCAAGCCCCTGTTATTTTTACCACCTCCTATGACGAATACGCTCTAAAGGCGTTTAAAGTAAACAGCCTGGACTATTTGCTAAAACCTGTTCAAAAGGAAGATCTTGCCTCCGCCCTGGATAAATACAGGACATTGAGGAAAAGCGATCACAGCCAGGACAATTTTGAGAACTTGTTGCAGGAACTAAGGCAACGCCTGCAGCCCAAGGAATACCGCCAGCGGTTCTTGGTAAAACAGGGCCAAAAACTAATCAGTGTTACCGTAGATGAGATCGCATATTTTTTCAGCGATGGCCGGTTGAACTTCTTCAAAACTTCCGATAACAGGATGTTTGTTGTGGATTATACCATGGAAGAACTCGAACAAATGCTCGACCCCCTTAAATATTTCCGAATTAACCGATCTTTCTTTGTGTCGATCAACTGTATTGAAAAAATAGACGATTATTTTGGAAACAGGCTGATACTGGGACTGAAACCATCGGTAGACAAGCAGGCATTAGTGAGCAGGGAAAAGGTTACTGCCTTCAAGAAATGGATGGGCAAATAAGACCGGATGTCCATTACCGTATTTATCAATTTTATTTACTCAAGGGAATTTGAAGTTCAAAGAACGATTTCCCATTATGCAATTCCAGGTCAAGCGATCCGCCAATTACATTTAATCGCTTCTCCAGGTCCCGATGGTGCTTAAGATCATATAAATCTTGCTTGTTGCAATTTTCAGGGTGGAATTGAATGGTAAAATAAAGTATTGATTTTTGGGTGCTGAGGTGAATCTCTAAATGAGAGGCATGTAGAAAAACCAATTCCCTGATCATTTCCTTAAAAAGGATGAAGGCTTCATGCCTGTACAGCATATCCAGTTTCAGCAGTTTGACCTCATTGTCCACATTCAATTCAATCTGAGCCTCGTGCCTGTTCTTTAAGCTGTCTATGTATTCCCGTAATCGTTCAATAGTCTTATCCATGCTATCATTTTCAGGCGAAATAGCCCAGAGCATATCGTCCATAGCGATAATCATATTATGGCTTTTATTGTGGATCTGTTCTATAAACTCTGTTGATTTCTGAGGATCTGACTTCGCCTTTATTTTAGCCATCTCACTGAGGATATTGATATTATTCAGCGCGATATTCACTTCCTCATTAAGGTTAACCGCTATATCATTGCGCATCCTATGCACAGCAACTTTACGCTGTATCCTCGCCTTGTCTAGCCAAAATAAAAGGGCTCCAATAAGCAAGGCCATAATGCCATAGAACCACCAGGATTTCCAAATAGGGGTTGCCACCTCAATATAGAGTTCTAATGGTTCGTCGCCCAGTACTCCTTCCGTATTCAACGAATTAACCAGAAGCGTATATGATCCCGAAGGAAGATATGGATACATGATCTGGTGCGTTCTGTCTGCCACCCTCCAATCCCTGTCCAGGCCTTCCAGTTTGTATCGTATAGCATAAACAGTGTTGTACGACATGGCGGATAAGTCTATGGCGATGGAATTTTTTTGAGCAGAGAGATGGATGGTCCGTTTTTGCATGAGGGAATCAATGGATAAAGATCGGTTCATCACCTTAAAATCTGTGATCTTTACCTGAGGAGAAGAAGTTTCCAACGTTATTTGCGAGGGGTCAAATGAAACCATGGAACGTGTGGCGCCAAATAGCAAACTGCCATCCGGTCTTCTATAGGACGCGTCC
>JBPEXP010000217.1:0-2383 GCA_052031475.1 Flavobacteriaceae bacterium
AGTCGGTTAGTCAGGCCTCGGAAATCCCATGTGAATTCGACTATGACCTGGATACAGACTGGGACGATCTCAGCGGGGAGGTCAAGATCAATTTATATCGAATTGTACAGGAAGGACTACAAAATTGTGTAAAATATTCTGACGCTAAATTGATAAAGCTTAATTTTGATGCGGACGAAACTCAACTGATGATCACCCTGGAAGATGACGGGGTTGGTTTTGATGACCGGAAAGTGAAAAAAGGTATCGGCCATAAGAATATCAGTTCAAGGGTTCAGAAGATCGGGGGCAGCTGGAAACTGAGCAGTACACCCGGGCAAGGTACCAAGATGCGGATTACCGTGCCTTTTGTGAGAAGCTCTGAACAGCAGGCCCGTAAAGAAAACCAGATTGTTGAACAAGAAACCTAAGATTAGACGACTATGAATATGATTCGAATACTGGCTGTGGATGATCACGAGATGACGACCCTCGGATATAAATTCATTTTAGAGGATACCGAGTTTGATGGTTATAAAGTAGCGATGGATACAGCGAAGTCCTATGAAGAAGCCTTGGAAAAAATCGATCAATCCATAAAGAATAAGGCATATGACATTTTATTGCTGGACATACAACTATCCCAGGGTATAGACGGTCCGGCCAAGACCGGTGAAGACATCGGGATTTATGCGCGTAAGGTGAGTCCCGGCACCAAAATTGTATTTATGTCGTCCTTCAGCGACAACTACCGCATTAACAGCATTTTAAATTCCGTGGACCCGGAAGGATATATGGTGAAATCAGAAATAGACCAGAAATCCCTGCAGGCCATGGTAAAAACCGTGTTAAACTCTCCCCCCTACTATACCCAAAAGGCCCTGGTTGCCATCAGAAAAAAGATGGCTAATACTGATATCAACCTGGACGAGAACGACAAGAAGATCCTCTATCACCTGTCTATCGGCACAAAAACCAAGGATATGGTCAATCATATTTCCCTGTCCCTTCCCGGAATAGAGAACCGAAAGAGACATCTGAAAGCTTTGTTCGGGGTTGAAAAACAAAATGATCAGGCCCTGGTTACTGAATCCAGAAATCGAGGTTTTATTTAAACCGTCAATTTCTTTTTACCTCAGCTTTCCATAACATTTAACAAATTTCATCGAAGATTTCCTCCTTTAAAAGGAAAACCATAATTATTCTATGGTTTTTATATAGTCTACTGTGGCGTATTAAAACTAATTTTGATGTAAGCAGGGCAAAACATTAAGGTTTCGTTGAGTATGGGCAGGGATCGCAATAGGAAAAACCTTCGTTTAGAAGTCGAGAACAATCCAAAAATTCATGGTCTACACCGGTTTGTCACCTATCTGGAAAAGGAATATTTTTCGAAGGTAAGTGTCAGGGATTGCACTGCGCAGTCAGAGGATGCCAATCTCGTAATTGAATTAAACTGTCCGATGAAACTCATGGATCTGTTCAGACAACTTTACCTGGGCACCTGGGGGCTTATCATTCACGAAGAGGAAACAGGTGCGATGGTTTCACCCCTGCAAAAGGCATTTTCAGATTTAGCTTCTTGTAACCAGACAGAAATTGAGATTGAAGAACTCTCTATTAATCTTCAGGATTGCTCTATAGTAATCAGAAAGATTTATGATCAAAGCATAGCCGAGCAATTATTGGATATCTTCAATTCCTTTACAGAGCATCTCATTTACCTTACCAGCAAGTTCAGAGAGATTCCCTATGAGATCTATGTACCTGTTTTTGAGGGAGATATGACAGATTGTATCCTTAAAATTGCCGATATAGAGCAGAACCGCAATCAAAAGAAAGACTATTTCGGCCACTGGGGGCTTTACTTTGAATCTATGGAGGATGCGGTTATCTACGAGTTGCCTTCCAAACGCGTTGTGAGTGGCGAACTTTACATGCTAGATCACTAGGATCCTAAACTACTGCTGCATTTTTACTGCTGAATAAGGGCCTGTGACTCATCATTTGGTTCACTTTTTCCTTAACCTGCATCGCCACCTTTTCATCTTCCGGATTACTTAAGACTTCATCAATTAATGAAACAATAAGTTCCATATCCTTCTCCTCCAGGCCACGGGTGGTCACTGCTGCAGTTCCAAAGCGGATCCCGGAAGTGACAAAAGGAGATTTATCGTCAAAAGGCACCATATTCTTATTGGCAGTGATATCGGCCTTTACCAGAACGGCTTCGGCATCTTTGCCGCTGATGTTCTTATTCCTTAGATCGATCAGCATCATATGGTTGTCTGTACCACCTGAGATGATCTTATAGTCCCTTTTCACAAAGGCGGCGGCCATGGCCGCAGCATTTTTTTTCACCTGGATCATATAATGCAGGAATTCATCAGTAAGTGCCTCACCA
>JBPEXP010000218.1:0-4148 GCA_052031475.1 Flavobacteriaceae bacterium
CAAGCAACCAGGGTTTCTGGGACTGAACAATGATGGCATTCAGAGCGATGAAAACTGAAGTTATTAGTTTTTTACTCATCGGTTCAGGAATATATTCATAATTGAAATACGTGAGATGAAAAATACAAAATTGGGTTCGCTTCAACGATCTTTTTCTTCCTATATTGGTTCTATGAATGATCTTTCAAAGCGCACAGGTCTCCCTCTTCTACTGCTCCTCGCCCTGCTACTGACCCATTGCCGTGAGAAAAAGACAGCACCACCTCAAGAAGACAAGGAAGAGGCTGTGAGCATTGATTCCACAGCTTATACGCCCGAGGAGTCCAAACCATTAGCTTCATTGGAGAGCCTGCAGGACACCAGCTTTATCAGGCTGGCAGATTACAGCGATGATTTTGTTTATGACCTGCGATATGCCACGGAAAACAATTTTCTTGAAGCCAAGGTTTACGATTGCGCAGAATGCTATACCAGGGTTAAAACTGCCAGGGCGCTCATTGCCGCCAATAAAGATTTCATGAGTGCAGGACGCAGAATTAAATTCTTTGACTGCTATCGTCCCAATGACGTTCAGTACAAAATGTGGGAGATAGTACCCAACCCGCAATATGTGGCCAATCCGGTTAAAGGGTCCATTCACAATCGGGGAGGAGCCGTAGACATCACTCTTGTAGACGCGGAAGGCAAAGAGCTGGACATGGGGACGGATTTCGACTTCTTTGGCAGAAGGGCCTATCATGATTTTACAGACCTTCCTGAAGAGGTATTGCAGAATAGAAAACTCCTGAAGGAAATCATGGAAAGTCATGGATTCAACTCCATCAGAAGTGAATGGTGGCATTACAACCTGGGAGCTGCATCAAGAGACCCGGTAGCCAACTTCAAATGGCCTTGTGACCCAATACCGTAGAACAGTTAATGTTTTTCACAGAATAGAACTACCAAAGAGTCGGGTGCCTGTTTTGTAAAGAATAGATAGAGATCGCCTCCATCGCTGATACCGTGTCTTTTTCTAAGCTCTTGCACTGTGAGGGGAAAATTTCGGGTACTGATGTTTGCTTTTTTTATACCTGCGTTGTTCAGATCATTCGGCCTGTAAATCATCATCCGCTGAACCAGGAAACGCCGCCCCGGAAAATGGATGAGTTTGTCGTCAGTGTACAAATGACTGTGTTCATGTAATTTATTAAGGCGAAATTTTTCACTGATAATTTTAAAAGCTCCTGCCTTCAGTAAGGCTGCGTTAGGTTCATAAAGATATCTACCAACTGTACTGTAGAAGGCGCTGGCCTGGCTTTCTTCCTCCAGGCTAAAATTGAATGTCTGCTCCTCTCTTTTGCTGAAATTGACCGTTTGAATGGTGGTATCTCCTTCATAATCCTTTTCCAACTCCCATAAAAGTTCCTTTACTTCGTTATTTACAGCCAAAACGTGAATCTTTCTAACATTGCTCAGGTTTTGGATGCCGTAACGCAAATCGATCAGGGGGGAGGTTTTGATGAGTATGTGAGTGGTAAAAGGCCATATGATCTGAAGGCTCTCAGGCAGGGCCGGTTCAGCCTCCTCGAGCAGAAATACACGGGATTTTGAACCAGTGCGGCGAGAGGGATCCAGGTAGACCCAATCATATAAGGATTTTTCCTGCCCCAGAAACTTTAACCCATCACCTGGATAGACAGAAATATTTTCTGCGCCCATGACCTTAAAATTATGCTCAGTAATCTGTGCCAGGGATGCATCTTTCTCGCAATAGATAAGGTGCCCAACAGACTTACTAAGAAAGTAGCTGTCTACGCCCATGCCGCCCGTAAGATCGATGAGCTTTTTTCCGGTAACCAATGTCCCTTTATAGGCGGCTGTGATCTCAGACGAGCTTTGCTCTATAGATCGCTTGGGAGGGTAGTAGATCAACTGATTATTGAACCATAGCGGAAGTTTTTCGCGGCATTTATTCCGGCTTTCTATCTGCTCTACCAGCTCCTTGTTGGTCACCTCTTTAAAAAAAGGCTTTTTTAGCAAAACTGACAGAATGTCATTGCTGCTAAAATTTTTTATAAAATCTTGTATACCAGTATTTAATATACTTTTATTCAAATAAAGACTATAAGTTTTTAGTCAAAGACTTTACAATCTTGTTTTCGGCAAAATATTCCTTGAGAATGACCTTTAATGCCGTATATCCGGGTACAGCGATGATCATTCCCGTTACGCCAAACAGCAGTCCGCCAATAATAATTACAAGAAATATTTCCAGAGGATGGGAACGGACGCTCGTAGAAAAAATATAGGGCTGAGAGAAGAAATTATCCACCAGTTGTCCAATGATAAAACCAATGAGCACGTAGATCGTTTTAGGTAAAATCACTGAGCTGAAATCCTGCCCGAGATTGCTGCTCATGGTAAGGAAGATCATAAGGATCCCACCTATTACCGGGCCGATGTATGGTATGAGGTTTAAAAGGGCACAGAGAAAGGCTATGACTACCGGATTTTCGATGCCGAAGATCAATAACACCACTGTGTAAATGACAAATAATATGGTAATCTGCATCACAAGCCCCAAAAAATACCTGGAAAGCAGATCGCGGATCTTGGCCATGGATACCCTGGCACTGCTTTCCTTGCCTTTCGGAACAAGGACCAACATCATGTTTTGGAGCATACTGCTGTCCTTTAAAAAGAAAAAGGCGATAAAAAGTACAGAGAAAAGCCCGATACTGAGCGTTCCCAGTACTCCCACGAAAGAATTGAGGAAATCAGGGATAAAACTGAAATCCAGATTGGCCAGAAATTTGGATTCTTGTAATCGCGCCTTCAGGTCTGCATTACTCAATCCAAAATATTCGGTGACCTGCTCGTACAAATTTTCGAGATTCCCTTGTAATTCCTCAATATCGAGTAGCGATAGATTCTGACCCTGTTGAACAAGTAGAGGAATAAACAGTGAAATGATCCCTACCAGCAGTCCGACCATGAGGATCATGGTAGTTATTACAGCCAGGGTATTGTGAAACTTTAGGCGTTTGCGCAGGAAAAGCACTACCGGTCTGCCAATCAAAGCCAGCACGGCAGCGATCAGGATATAGGCTATTACTGATCGCACTTCATAAATAAAATATAACAGCAATGCAAGCGCTGCAATGATCGCTACGGCCCTTAATATACCTTCGGATATTGCCCTCGAATTCACCTCTTACTGATTGAAAGCATAATGAATAATATTGGCACCCATTTGCAGTGCCTTGATTCGAATCTCTTGCGGATCGTTGTGTACTTCCTGGTCTTCCCAGCCATCCCCAAGATCGGATTCGAAGGTGAACAACAAGATCAACCTCTGTTGTTCAAAAATACCAAATGCCTGAGGCCTCTTACCGTCGTGTTCATGGATCTTGGGCAATCCGTCGGGAAAACTGTATTCCTGCTCAAATATGGGATGGTCCGCGCCTAGTTCGATCAGGTCCCGGTCTGGGAAAACCTTTTTTATCTCTTTCCTTAAAAAAGGCTCCATGCCGTAATTGTCATCAATATGAAGAAAGCCGCCGGATAATAGATAGGTCCTTAGATTCTGAGCGTCCTCAGGAGTGAAGAAGACATTGCCGTGACCGGTCATGTGAATGAAGGGATACTGAAAAATATCCGAACTGCCCACTTCTACGGTAGCAGGTTTAGGATCGAGGGAAGTAGAAATATTATTGTTGCAAAATTCAATAAGATTGGGAAGGGCTGTGGGATTGGCATACCAGTCGCCCCCGCCTTTATACTTTAAAACCGCCACCTCCTGGCCTGTAAGCCAAAAGCAACAGAAAAGCAAGCTAAATAAGGTAAGTTGTTTCATGCAAGACCGACCTAATAGAAAGCTTCAAATTTAGGAAAAACATTGTGAATCGTATTATCCCGGCCAGTCTTGTATCATTCCTTATGCTCGGGCTGATCATTTGGATCGGTCCAAAGCCCGGGCCTGCAGATCCGAATGTTGAAAACATCGTCAAAGGCCCGGTAGTTCTGGAATTATTTACCTCTCAGGGATGCTCCAGCTGCCCGCCTGCGGATGCATTGCTGAAAGAGATTCAAAAAACCGCTCCGCCCCATGTGTTTACCCTGGCTTATCATGTGGATTACTGGAATTATATCGGATGGACAGATCCCTT
>JBPEXP010000219.1:0-14425 GCA_052031475.1 Flavobacteriaceae bacterium
GTGAAGATCAATCAATACAAAAACTACATGGATAGGGCGGCCATCCCAATGACTGCAGACTAGGATTTTTTTAGCTATCTTAGTTCTTACCGGCAGATCCGAGATGATTGTCGTTACTTTATTTACTTAAGACCAAACTATGTACAATTCTAAGATAACGGGACTTGGATTTTTTGTTCCCGATAACGTGGTTACCAATGACGATCTGTCGAGAGTTATGGACACCAGTGACGAATGGATACAAGAAAGAACAGGTATTCAGGAAAGGCGGCATGTCATCAAGGGAGAAGACACTACGGCCAGCATGGGTGTCAAGGCAGCAAAAATTGCTATTGAGAGGGCTGGAATAGATAAAGATGATATAGACTTCATCGTTTTTGCCACCCTGAGCCCGGATTACTACTTTCCCGGACCTGGCGTTCAGGTGCAACATGCGTTAGGGATTAAGACCGTAGGAGCCATCGACGTAAGAAACCAGTGTTCCGGATTCGTATATGGGATTTCACTGGCCGACCAGTACATTAAGAGCGGCATGTACAAAAATGTCCTGGTTATCGGTTCTGAAGTGCATTCCACAGGATTAGACATGACCACCAGGGGCAGGGGCGTCTCCGTGATCTTTGGCGACGGCGCCGGAGCGGCCATTCTCAGCCGCGAAGAAGACCAAACTAAAGGAATTTTATCCAGCCATCTACATTCTGAAGGCCAGCATGCCGAAGAACTTTCCCTGATCGCACCTGGTATGGGCAAAAGATGGGTCCTGGACATCATTGAGGAAAACGATCCTGATGATACATCCTATTATCCGTATATGAACGGACAATTTGTTTTTAAGAACGCTGTTCAGCGTTTCAGTGAAGTTATCATGGAGGGATTAAAGGCCAATGATCTGCAACCTTCAGATATCGATCTCCTGATACCGCACCAGGCCAATTTGAGGATCGCCCAGTTTATCCAGCGCAAGTTCAGGCTTAAGGATGAACAGGTGTACAACAATATCATGAAGTATGGCAATACTACGGCGGCCTCCATTCCTATTGCTCTTACCGAGGCCTGGGAAAACGGTAAAGTGAAGGCGGGAGACCTTGTGGTTCTCGCTGCTTTTGGCAGTGGATTTACCTGGGGCAGTTGCATAATAAGATGGACTTAAGACTTCTGAAAAGTGGCTAGAAAATACGAATCACTCAGCCCGGCCCTTTCTGATTTTATAGAGAACCAAAAAGTTTTTTTTGTAGCCACAGCCATGGCTGACGGGCGTATCAATCTTTCGCCCAAGGGCATGGATACACTTCGTATCATCAATCCAAACCGTTTACTATGGCTCAATCTTACCGGTAGTGGTAATGAGACGGCCACACACCTGCAATACCTCCATCGGATAACACTGATGTTCTGCGCATTTGAAGGTAAACCTATGATCCTCAGGCTTTATGGTCAGGCCAAAGTTTATCACCCGAGGGATGAATTATGGCAAAAGAACATCCACCGTTTTGAATCCATCCCGGGCAGCAGGCAACTGATAGACATGAAAGTAGATCTGGTTCAGACGTCCTGCGGTATGGCCGTACCCTTGATGGAGTTCAAACAGGAGCGTGAATTGCTCAAATTCTGGGCGGAAAACAAAGGTGAGGAAGGTCTGAAGGATTACCTGAAAGAGAAAAATACGCTGAGCCTGGACGGACATCCAACTGGCATTTTTGAAGATCGATCTTAAAACCCTGGCAGCCCATCAACGGTACTGAGACCGAAGATGGGAGCAGGGTTTCAGTTGGCTGAGCCAGGACGAGTTAACCAACCAATCCTCTTCCCAGTTCCCTGCCAAGTTGGTTCTAAAGAATTCCCCCGCTTTCGCTTTTTGTATTGGAGTCGCGTCGTTTCCTTTGCATAGCGCGGTTTTTTCCACTGCCAAAGCGATAGGATAATCCCAGATATACATTTTGACTTTCCCAAAAGAACTTACCGTTCTGCGGAAAAGGCCTGCTGCCTTCAAAAGAGAATCTCATGGTATTGAAAATATCGTTGTAATTGGCACTGAGCGTCGCCTTCCCATCCGCAAAGTTGTATCTGACCCCTGTATTGACCATAAACATCGGATCAACATCTACCTGTATGGTCCTGTTTTGTCCGCGATAGAAGGCAAAAAGCTGGAAAGTGAACTTTTTAGAGGCCTTAAAGCTATTGTTCATTCTAAAATTCCAGGCTGTGTTATTAACTTCCACCTCTTCGGTCACGATATCTTCAGGGCCTGCTGTAGCAGAATCTTCAAGTAGCCGTTCTGTGATGCCTCTTTGTTTTTGATTGTAAAGATCAAAACTGGCGTTAAAATTCCACCATTTGGTGGGCTTGTAATTGCTAGACACCTCCACACCATAAGCAAAGGTGTCATCAAAATTGTCGTAGGTGAGTATCACTTTATTTAAGTCTGTTCGATCAATGAGCAGTGCCCTGTTGATCTCGTCCTTCACCGACCTGAAAAAGATTCCCCCGGTCAGGCTTCCTTTTTCAAATCGCCTCGTATAATTGGTTTCATAAGACATGGTAAATTGTGGCCTCAAACTGGGATTTCCAAATGAGGAGATCAGCGGGGTGGCCCACTCCCGGATGGGATTTACCTGGCCCAGTCCGGGTCGATCTACGCGCCTGCTCATACTGATCTGAAACTGGTTTTTTTCGGTAGGCGTATAGGTTAGAAAGGCAGATGGATATAGCTCTGTGTACTTATCAGTGAATGCCCGTACCTGGTTGGTATCGGCCTTCACCTCTACATCTTCAAGCCGAACCCCTAACTGGTAGGACCATTTCTCATAGTTTTGTCCAAAGGTGGCATAAGCAGAATAGATATCCATATCATAGACAAAATTCGTGCTAGGAGTAGGTACCAGGTCGCCGGCGGAATTAAAAGAGAGCCCGGTAGACCTGTAGTCGAGAATAGATTCAAAAGTGCGTGATTCCAATCCGGCTTCAAGTTTGGAGATGGAATCCAGAGGATTCACATAGTCCAGATTTACAAAAGTTTGCTCCCTGTCTGTATCAACAAAATCGGTGTAGTTGGGGAAGATAGAAGCCCCCCTGAAACGGAAATCAGAAATCTCCTCGTCTTCAAACCTGTTGTGGTCTACTTCCAACTCTATGTGATGACCTTCCCGGGCAAATTTCCATTTGTAATCAAAGTTGTATTGCTGGCTGTGATTGTCATTGTCCGGGCTAAAGAATTGTACCTGGTTTCTGGAGGGATCGTCAAAGTAGGTGACCTCCGTGGTTCCGTTGGCCTCTCCGGTAAAGTAATTCTGGTTAGTAAAAACGGAAATGGTGTGTTTCTCGCTTATAAAGAAATCGATTCCAAATTTGTAGAGATGGGATTTGTTGTTATTCAGGAACTCGAATTCCTGCAACGAGTTCTCATCGGGCCGGTTTATAAATCCATTATTGACGTATTTGCCGATGTTATTTCCGTAGTTGCCATATAGATTCACTTTGCCCTGGCGGTAATTAAGGTCTATAGAACTATTGAATTTTGCCTCTTCCCCGATGGTTAATCCGGTGGTAAAACTACCGTTAAAACCGATGTTCGCATTTTTGTGAAGAATGATGTTGATAATGCCGCTCATTCCTTCAGGATTGTACTTGGCCGAGGGATTGGTAATCAATTCAATCTGTTTGATGGAAGTGGATGGGATCTGTCTGAGCAATTGTTCTACTGGTACATTGGTGAGCTTCCCATCTACCATGACGCGAACATTAGAATTACCCCTGAGGGTCAGTTCGCCTGTTTGCTGGTCAATGTTTACGGAAGGGATATTATTCATGATGTCTGAAGCGGTGGCTCCGGTGGTTGTCAGGTCTTTGCCCACGTTTACTACCTTCCGGTCTATGCGCTGTTCAATAGTAGTGCGTTCGCCAACTACTTCCACCCCGCTGAGTTCTTCTGCTTCCTCGGCCAGGCTTATAACACCCAGATCTAACTTTCGCTGCTGCCTCGAAATTGTCACCTGTTGACTGTGCGTTTTATAGCCTATAAACTGTACCTGGAACAAAAAGGTACCCTCTGGAAGTTTTTTCAGCTCAAAACTTCCGTCTTCTTCGGTAATTCCCCCGGTGATAGTACTCTCATCTTCGGTAGATTTCAGAACTATGGCGGCATAGGCTACCGGATTACCGCTGCCCGCTTCCACCACCTGGCCATTAATGGTGCCAATTCGCAAGTCTTCTGGATCAGTACCCGCCCATAGAGATAAACAAAAAAGCAGGAGGGTAAAGGCCGATACGGCTTTTCTCATGATTGCTGTTTATTGATTGATTGATGATTGCTACTTACTTGACGATCACCACGGGCAGATGTTACCCAAAGAATGGGTCTTTAACAGAATTTAACATATGAGAAAAGAGACTACGATCTTCCAAACCTGACATTTTTTAAGGCTAATTGAAGAGTTAATTTTGAGGAAAAGGGAAAGATCTTTAGGTAGAAAAAGCAAAACCCCGCTATCCCAAGGGAGATCATTAGCGGGGTTTCTTTCATTGATAAACTATACTAAACACTAACCATTAACTATAAAAAATATAGAAATATCAATGACAATTTTATGCTCATTTATCTAGCGAATAGACGAATTATTTTTATTATAGTTACATTAATTAACAGAATACTTGGACTAATTAACAGACTTTAACGATACATTGAAATTAATGAAAAAAACACTGGTTTTTGGCGCCTCTTTAAAATCACACAGATACAGCAATTTTGCCATCGCCAGGCTGGTGGCCGCTGGTATAGACACCTATGCTTTCGGACCCTCAGCCGGTGTGGTTCACGGTGTTGAGGTAGAGACCGATGTGCCTCAAATTCAAGATTTAGATACCGTTACCCTCTATATGGGACCAAAGAGGCAAGCAGCTTATTACCAGGATATCAT
Organism: Flavobacteriaceae bacterium; assembly: GCA_052031475.1. GTDB lineage: Bacteria > Bacteroidota > Bacteroidia > Flavobacteriales > Flavobacteriaceae > JAHEJJ01. The sequence continues at coordinate 4,914 of JBPEXP010000219.1, forward strand.
CCACTTAAAACCCCGGAGGGTCATCTTTAATCCGGGAACGGAAAACGCTGAATTCTACCAAATTCTCAAGAAAAAAGGAATTGCCGCGGAAGAAGCTTGCACACTAACATTATTGGCCACCCGTCAATACTGATTTCTTGCGGATCAGGTATAGACCTATAAAGGTTAGCAGACCGTTAATGGGTAATAATTCATAACCTATTTCATAACCGGTCATTACACCCGGCGGAAGATTGGCAAGGCCAATGATGGCTAGCACGACCAATAGGGCAACCAGCCAGACAAGCCGGTCCCTGATCTGGTAATTAGTAAAAATACCAAAGGCAAAAAGCCCCAGTAGCGGTCCGTAGGTATAGGTTGCTACCGTAAGTAGACCGTCTATGACATTCCTGTCTAAGACGTATTTAAAAATGATGACCACTATTACCAGCAGCAGGCTCATCCCGATATGGGTTCGTTTTCTGATTCTTTTCTGCTGGGCTTCAGCTTGCTTATGTATATCCAGAAAATCTACACAGAACGAAGTGGTGAGCGAGGTTAGAGCGCTGTCTGCACTGCTGTAGGCAGCTGCTATTAGACCCAGTATAAAGGTGATGCCCACAGTCATACCCAGACCGCTGTTCAAAGCGATCTCGGGGAATAAAAGATCTGCTTTGGGGCTGCCGTCCATCAGCGGGATGCCTATATTCATTTCGGCAGCATAGATAAACAGCAGGGCACCCAGTAAGAGGAAAATAAAATTAACCCCCACCAGCACGATGCTGAATGAGATCATATTCTTTTTGGCTTCTTTCAGATTTCGGCAGGTGAGATTCTTCTGCATCATATCCTGGTCCAGTCCGGTCATGCAGATAGTGATGAACATCCCACCCAGAAAGGATTTGACAAAGTGATTTTTGGCGGTAAAATCTTCCGAGAAGAATATTTTGTCATAGACTGCCAGTTGATCGGATTGAAGGAATTCACCAAGACTCCAGTCTAATTTCTGATTGATAAAATAGATGCATAGGATAACGGAAAGCAGCATGAACAGTGTCTGCAGTGTATCGGTCCAGACAATGGTTTTAATCCCTCCCCTGAAAGTATAGATCCAGATCAGTAGAATAGACAGGATAACCGTGAGTTCAAACGGAATGCCCCAGGCATCAAATACAAATTGCTGCAGTACGATGGCTACCAAAAAAAGTCGGAATGACGCCCCTAGTACACGAGAAACAAAAAAGGACAGGGCCCCCACCTTGTAACTAACCTGTCCGAAGCGCTGAAAGAGGTATTCGTAGATGGAGGTGACGTTTAGCTTGTAATAAATAGGCAATAGTATAAAGGCGATGACAAAGTATCCTGCCAGATAGCCAAATACCACCTGCATATAGCTGAATTGGGAACTTTCTACCCAACCGGGAACCGATATAAAGGTTACGCCCGAGAGGGAGGCTCCTATCATGCCAAAAGCCACAAGATACCATGGTGATTGCTTCCCGGCCCTGAAAAAATCCGCATTGGAATCGTTCTTTCCGGTAAAGTATGAGATCAATAAAAGTAGCAGGAAGTAACCTCCGATGAGCAGCAGGATATGCGAGGGCCTCATAGAAATAAATTTCCTACGCAAAGTACAAAAACTTAAAACATTATGTAATTTTGCCTTTATGGAATTTTCCTCCAAACTGCTTGAGAATGCGGTATACGAGATGTCTCAATTGCCGGGCATCGGAAGGCGAACTGCCCTCAGGCTGGTATTGCACTTAATGAAGCAGCCTGAAGATCAGTCGCACAGGTTGTCTGATGCCATCAGGGCGGTAAGGGATCAGATCGGCTTTTGCAAGAATTGCCATAATATTTCAGACGAGGAGCTTTGTGAAATTTGCTCAGGTTCCAAAAGGGATAGCGAATTAGTTTGTGTGGTGGAAGATATCCGCGATGTACTGGCTATTGAGAATACGGGGCAGTTTAACGGGCATTACCATGTGCTGGGTGGAAAAATATCTCCCATAGAGGGCGTGGGACCCCAGGATCTACAGATAGAATCCTTAGTGCGCAAGGCACGGGAAGGCAGGATCAGGGAATTGATATTCGCCCTTAGCTCTACCATGGAAGGAGACACTACCAATTTCTATATCTATAAACAACTGGATGGCATGCCGATTGAAATGTCGACCATTGCCAGAGGAGTGGCCGTAGGAGACGAACTGGAATATGCTGATGAGGTTACACTGGGTCGAAGTATTATAAACAGGATCCCTTTTGAGCGATCTCTCAAAACTTCTTAAGGCATGTTCATCGAATTATGTGTAACGATAGGCTCATTTTTTTAGTATTTTTGCAAAATACTATCTCATATTAAGGAGTAAATTATCAAAATGGCAAAATTCGAATTAAAATTACCTCAGATGGGTGAGAGCATCGCCGAGGCCACCCTAACTTCCTGGCTGAAAGATGTTGGCGATACTGTTGAATTGGACGAAGCCGTATTCGAAATAGCTACAGATAAGGTGGATTCTGAAGTTCCCAGCGAGGTAGAAGGGGTTTTGCTCGAGAAGCGCTTTGAGGTAGACGATGTGATCAAAGTGGGTGAGACCGTGGCTGTCATAGAAACAGAGATGAGTACCAACGGAGAGATGACGGAGGAAGCAGCCGCTGCGGTGGAAGAAGTAGCAGAGGAGGAAGATTATGTGGCAGAGGTTGAGGAAACCGTCGTTGTTGCCAAAGAATCTGCCAGGACCACCTCGCAGGAACTTGGTGCTTCTGAACGTTTTTATTCTCCTTTGGTAAAGAATATAGCCCGGGAAGAAGGCATCAGCATGGAGGAACTCGAAGCTATCGCCGGATCGGGAAAAGAAGGACGGGTTACCAAGAATGATATTCTGGCTTATGTAGAGCAGGGTAGATCAGCGGTAGCTCCACAACCTGCGCCGAAGGCACAGGCCGCAACACCTCCGGTTGTTGAGGAAAAAGAGATCAAGCCAAAGGATCAGCCACATAAGATCACCACCGTTCAGTCTACAACCGAAGATGAAGTTATTCAGATGACCCGGATGGGTAAGCTAATTGCCCAACATATGGCCGATAGCGTAGCCACATCGGCCCACGTACAAAGTTTTATCGAAGTTGATGTTACCAAGGTAGTTAATTGGAGGAACCGGGTGAAGGACCAGTTTTTGGCTCAGGAAGGTGAAAAACTCACTTTTACGCCCATTTTTATGGAAGCGGTTGCCAAGGCCCTTAAAAAATTCCCGATGGTTAATATTTCTGTCCAGGGAGATACGGTCATCAAGAAGAAGAACATCAATATAGGGATGGCGGCAGCGCTTCCTGATGGAAACCTCATTGTACCCGTTATCAAAAATGCAGACCAGTTAAACCTGGTGGGCATGGCCAAAGTGGTTAACGACCTGGCTAACCGGGCGAGGAATAATGCATTAAAACCGGATGAGATCAAGGACGGCACTTACACGGTGACTAATGTGGGTACTTTTGGCAGTGTCTTCGGAACGCCCATAATCAATCAACCCCAGGTAGGTATTCTTGCCCTGGGTGCTATCCGGAAAATGCCGGCAGTAATAGAAACCAGTGAAGGTGACTTTATCGGAATCCGTCACAAAATGTTCCTTTCCCATAGCTATGACCACAGGGTGGTTAACGGAGCCCTGGGAGGAATGTTTATCAAATTTGTGGCAGATTACCTGGAATCCTGGGATCTCGACAGGGAACTGTGATTTGTTGATGATCAACCGACTTTTACTATTGACCTGAGCAGGCAAATCACCTAAAATTGCGATGAAATGGAACTAAATCTCAGTAAACCTATTTGCTTTTTTGATCTGGAGACTACCGGGACCAATGTGGCCAAGGACAGGATCGTCGAAATTTCTATCCTTAAACTGTCGCCGAACGGTAACAAGACCCATAAAACCTGGCTGGTAAATCCGGGAATGCCCATTCCGGATGAAGCTGCAGCTATTCACGGCATCACGGATGAAAAGGTGGCCCAAGCACCGGAATTCAAGGAAATTGCCCCTGAAATTCACCAGATGATCAAGGATTCAGATTTGGGCGGATTTAATTCTGATCGCTTTGACATTCCTTTGCTGGCAGAAGAGATGTTGAGGGCAGACATCGATTTTGATATGAAGAACAACGTCTCGGTAGATGTGCAGACCATTTTTCACAAGATGGAGAAAAGGACACTTGAGGCCGCATACAAATTTTATTGCGATAAAGAATTAAATGATGCTCATAGTGCCAAGGCTGATACGGAAGCTACCTATGAAGTACTTCTTTCTCAGATTGAGCGTTACCCTGAGTTGGAGAATAACATTAAAAAACTCGCAGAATTCTCCAATCGCAGGAATACACTGGACCTGGCTGGTTTTATCGGACAAGATGAAGAAGGAGACGCCATTTTTACATTTGGAAAACACAGTGGTCGCAAAGTGCTGGAAATTCTGGAGAGCGAACCGGGATATTTCGGTTGGATATTGAACGCAGATTTCCCACTTTACACAAAAAAGGTACTCACCCAGATCAAACTCAGTCAACTGAACAATAAGCTGAGTTGAAAAATCTCTTCAAACATGAAATTGGTCTGCATAGGACGTAATTACACAGAGCACATAGAGGAATTGCAGAATGAGAAACCGGATGAACCGGTCATCTTTATAAAGCCTGACTCCGCTATTTTACCAAAAGAGCAGGACTTTTATATCCCTGAATTCTCCAATGATATACACTACGAGCTGGAGGTGCTGGTGAAGATCAAGAAAGTTGGCAAGCACATCGCCCAAAAATTTGCTCATAAATACTATGATGAGATTGGCCTTGGTATTGATTTTACAGCCCGGGATCTTCAGACTGAATTAAAATCCAAGGGTCTTCCATGGGAAAAGGCGAAGGGCTTTGACGGGTCGGCCGTCATAGGTCGATGGGTTAGCAAGTCTGCCTATGAAGATCTCAACAATCTCAATTTTGAACTGAGGAAAAATGAGGAGGTAGTTCAGCAATCCAACACCTCCTTGATGCTGTGGAAGATAGATGAACTCATTTCCTATGTTTCGCGGTTTTTCACCTTGAAAAAGGGGGATATTCTGTTTACCGGTACTCCGGCCGGTGTTGGTAAAATTAGCCCAAATGATTACCTTTCGGGCATCTTGGAGAACAAAGAATTACTATCTGTTAAAATAAAGTAGATGATATACAGTCTGGATAAAATTAATGAAATGGCAGGGGGCGATGAAGATTTCGTCCATTCGGTGATCACTGTATTTCTGGAAGAAGTACCCGGGGATCTTGAGGCCCTGGAGGCAGCCATAGAGGCCGGCGACTATGAAAATGTGTATAAGCTGGCGCACAAGATCAAACCCAACGTTGACCTTCTGGGTATGGAACAGACCAGGGCTACAGCCCTGGAGATAGAAACTTTAGGGAAAGACGATGCAAACAGCGAGCAGATCAAATCAAAATTCCCACTTCTTAAAAAAGACGTCTTACAGGTAATCTCCGAACTGCGGAAAGATTTTAATTTCTGATGTACGCTGAGATCATCACCATTGGGGATGAAATTCTCATTGGTCAGATATTAGATACCAATTCAGCTTTTATCGCTTCAGAACTGAACAAGATCGGGATTTCCGTTTTTCAGATCACTTCCGTTCAGGATGACCGGTCACACATATTAGAAGCCTTTGCCGAAGCAGAGGAGCGGGCAGAGGTTATCATTACTACCGGCGGCCTTGGTCCCACCAAGGATGATATCACCAAAAAGACACTCTGTGAATACCTCGATGATACCTTGGTGGTTGATAAGGAAGTTTTAGCCCATATCGAAGAACTTTTTGAGAAATATATCTCCACGCCCATTTCGGACGTGAACCGCCAGCAGGCACTGGTACCCTCAAAGGCTGAAGTGTTACACAATGCTTACGGTACGGCCCCGGGGATGTGGATGAAAGCAAAGAAGGCTATCATTATTTCGATGCCAGGCGTTCCATTTGAAATGAAGCACATGTTTACCAACCAGGTCATACCCAGGTTGTCAGAAAAGTTTCAAAGGCCGTATATCTATCACAAGACCTTGATCACCTATGGTCTGGGGGAGAGTGCCATTGCTAATAGGATCGTCGATATTGAGGAGAGTCTTCCCCCGTTTGTAAAACTTGCCTACTTGCCCAATCTTGGCAAAGTGAGGTTGAGGCTTACTGCCAAAGGACCAGACCAGCAGCAGTTGATCGACGGGGTGCAGCAGGTGGTGGAGAAACTTTACCGAACCATAGGGGATCTCATTTACGGAGAGGAGGAAGACGGGGCGATAGAAGCCATTATTGGCAAATTAATGACTGAAAAAGGACTTACACTATCGACAGCCGAAAGCTTCACCGGCGGAAAAATTGCAGAACAGATCACCTCCGTACCAGGAGCTTCCAATTATTTTAAGGGAACCGTAGTAGCCTATGCTACAACGCTGAAAAAAGACCTTCTTCAGGTACCTGAACAATTGATCCGGAAATACTCCGTAGTTAGTGAAGAGGTGGCCATTGCTATGGCGAAAGGCATAAAAAAGATCACCGGATCAGATTTTGCCATTGCCACCACCGGTAATGCCGGGCCTACCAAAGGGGATTCGGATGCCGATATTGGCACGGTATTCATTGCCATTGCTACTCCTAACAGCATTTATGCAGAGAAATTCAGCATGGGAAACCACCGCACGAGAATCGTACAAAAGTCGGTGCACAGAGCCTTCCAAATGCTTCAAAAAGAAATTCTTAAATTCTAGAAAAGATTTTTGCCGGTCCCATAAAAATGATCTAAATTTGCACCCTGTTTTAAACGAAGTAAAGAGTAGCACCATGTCTAAAGTCTGTGAAGTTACTGGAAAGAGGGCCATGTTTGGAAATAACGTGTCTTTCTCAATCAATAAGACCAGGAGACGGTTTAATGTAAACCTGTCTAAAAAGCGTTTTTACATTCCGGAAGAAGACCGTTGGATTACACTAAAGGTTTCGGCCCGTGGGTTGAAGACCATTAATAAAAGAGGCATCTCCGCAGTACTGAAGGAGGCGAGGCAAAATGGATTAATCAAGTAAGTTTATTACTATGGCTAAGAAGGGAAACAGAGTACAGGTAATTTTAGAGTGCACGGAGCATAAAGCTTCCGGTAAGCCTGGTACTTCGCGCTATATTACCACCAAGAACAAAAAGAACACACCAGATAGGATTGAGATCAAAAAATTTAATCCTATCCTGAATAAAATGACCATTCACAAAGAAATAAAATAAGGCGTCATGGCAAAGAAAACGGTAGCAACATTACAATCATCCTCTAAGCGATTGACCAAAGCGATCAAAATGGTAAAATCGCCTAAAACTGGTGCCTACACCTTTGTGGAATCCATCATGCCTCCAGAAATGGTGAATGAGTGGCTTTCTAAAAAGTAAAGAGAACATCACTATATATTCAGGCCGCTGTCTTTCAATAACAGCGGCTTTTTTATTTCCTATATTTGCAGGGCTATTTTTTGAGCTATGAGCATATTTAAAAGGATATTTTCGGAGAAGAAGAAGGAGACGCTCGACAAAGGTCTGGAAAAGACCAAGACCAGTTTTTTCACTAAACTGAGTAAGGCAGTAGCAGGTAAATCGAGGGTAGACGATGACGTGCTAGACAACCTGGAAGAAGTTCTGGTCACCTCTGATGTGGGGGTAGATACCACTTTAAAGATCATTGAAAGGATTGAAGAACGTGTGGCCCGCGATAAGTATATGGGAACAGACGAACTGAATTTGATCCTACGTGAAGAAATAGCCGCCCTGCTTTCGGAGACCCATCAGGGAGAAGACGAAGAAATTAGTATCCCCGAAACAGACGGACCCTATGTAATCATGGTAGTGGGTGTTAATGGGGTAGGGAAGACCACTACGATTGGAAAACTGGCCCATCAGTTTAAAAATCAGGGTTTAAAAGTAGTTTTAGGAGCTGCCGACACTTTCAGGGCCGCAGCAATTGACCAGTTACAGATCTGGGCAGATCGTGTTGATGTCCCTATTGTAAAGCAAAAAATGGGCAGTGATCCGGCCTCGGTGGCCTTTGATACTTTGAATTCAGCTGTTGGACAGCAAGCTGATGTGGTCCTTATAGATACGGCCGGGCGACTTCACAATAAGGTCAACCTGATGAATGAGCTGGGAAAGGTAAAGCGCGTTATGCAAAAAGTGCTCCCGGATGCACCCCACGAAGTCTTGTTGATACTGGACGGTTCAACCGGCCAGAACGCTTTTGAGCAAGCCAGGCAGTTCACAAAGGCCACGGAAGTAAGTTCGCTGGCCATTACCAAACTTGACGGTACGGCCAAAGGCGGCGTGGTCATCGGAATATCCGATCAGTTTCAGATCCCGGTAAAATATATCGGTGTGGGGGAAGGCCTGGAAGATTTGCAGGTCTTTAATAAATTTGAATTTGTAGATTCATTCTTCAATACTTCCAATTGAAAATTTATAGTCTGATATTGCTTTTATTCCTTATTACCGGATTGGAGGCCCAGATCAAGTATCCCAGGATAAGCCCGGTGGCTAAGATAGAACAGCAGCTGGGGCTTTCCAGTATAAGCGTTGAATATTCCAGACCAGCGGCCAGGGGAAGGCAGATCATCGGCGAGGTGGTACCATACGACAGGATATGGCGGGTAGGAGCCAATGAATCCACCAAGTTTACCACCGATGGGGTATTGGATATCCTTGGTAATACCCTTCAGCCAGGCACCTATGCCCTCTATGCATTTCCGGCTATAGATAGCTGGGAAGTGGCCTTTCACAGCAATACGGAACATTGGGGCGACGGCAGGGAGGCCTATGACCCCTCTGAGGATGTATTCAGGGTGGTTGTTAAACCGGAACCCATGAACGAATTCCGTGAGAACTTCCTGATCCTGTTTGACCGCATAGATCACAATCAGATGGAGATGATCTGGGAATGGGAGCGCACCAGGATCCGCATTCCGATAAGTACAGACACGGATTTGAGGATGAAAGAGGAAATTAGCCGGCAGATCTCGGAAAATCCCACGGCACAGACCTATTATGAAGCCGCCAGGTATTTATTAGAACAGCGAAGCGAACTGCCTGCCGCGCTTGCATATACCCGGAAGGCCATTGAGCTGGATGGGGATACCTATTACTATTACAGGGTGAAATCTATGCTGGAAGCTGCTTTAGGGCAATATGAAGCAGCCATTGAGTCGGCAAACCGCTCCATGGAGTTGGCCGACGCCCTGGGTAAAGATGAATTTGTAAGAATGAACAAGACCAATATCACAAGGTGGAAGGAATTGTCGGAGACCGAAAAGTGAGTATTGGAAAATATGTAGTGAGACCCGTATGAGAACGAAATCCATCAAAAAGAACAAGATCAATGTAGTAACCCTTGGTTGTTCGAAGAATATCTACGATTCTGAAGTGCTCATGGGCCAGTTGAGGGCCAGCGGCAAGGATGTGGCTCACGAGGAAGAAGGGAATGTGGTAGT
>JBPEXP010000022.1:0-2404 GCA_052031475.1 Flavobacteriaceae bacterium
ACGGGGCTGACAGAGAAAATTGCAGAAAAGCTCAAGGATTGGGTTAAATCAGGCGGCAATCTGATCGCATACCGAAATGCCGGGCAATGGCTGGAAAAACAGAAGATCATCGATCTGAAGTTTAAAAAGGACAGCCTGGTTGCCAAAAATATTGCCTTTGATCAAAAAGAAAATTTCAAAGGGGCCCAGCAAACAGGTGGAGCTATTTTTAACACCCGCATAGATCGGTCGCATCCGATCAATTTCGGGTACAAGAACAACAGCTTGCCGCTTTTCCGAAATTCCAATGTCTACATAGAAGCAGATAAGGACAGCTATAACAACCCCATTCAATACACCTCCTCTCCCCTGCTAAGTGGTTATGTTTCGGAGGAGAATTTAAAGCTGCTCCGCAACAGCGTACCCTTTCAGTCTAAAAAATTAGGCAAGGGCAGATTGACCATCTTTACAGATAACACCAATTTCAGAGCCTTCTGGTACGGTACCAACAAGCTCCTGATGAACGCGGTATTCTTTGATCATATGATGTAGACCTCAGCCGCATGGGCGGCTAAAAAAATCGGTTTTCACTAACTTTAGAAAAAGCAGAACATTATGGCACGCACCCCGAGTAATATGATCCCTTTAGGCACTACAGCGCCTGACTTCCAATTGCCCGACACCGTTTCAGGAAATGAAAGCAGCCTGAATGAGTTAAAAGGTGATAAGGGTACAGTGATCATGTTTATATGTAATCACTGCCCTTTTGTTAAACACGTAAACCAGGGTATTGTCAGTCTGGCTAAGGATTATCAGTCGCAGGGAATTGGTTTTATCGCAATTTCCAGTAATGACGTGGAAAATTATCCCGATGACAGCCCTGACCTGATGAGGATTACAGCCGAGCAGGAAGGCTATACCTTTCCTTACTTGTACGATGAAAGCCAGCAGGTAGCAAGGGCTTACGATGCGGCCTGCACGCCGGATTTCTATCTCTTTGATAAAGAACTCAGCCTGGTGTACAGGGGCCAGCTGGATGATTCGCGGCCGGGAAATGGCATCCCGGTAAGCGGTAAGGACCTGAGGGCCGCTTTAGAAGCGGTTCTGAACGGCGAAGAGATCCCATCGGATCAGAAGCCGAGCATCGGCTGCAACATCAAATGGAAAACTACAACATGAAAATTGACAAGGAATGGGCTCTATCTCAATTAAGGGAAAGAGGTAATCCCTTTGAAATACTTTTTGAGCATGGTAGTCTGACGGTAGAGATCTACAAGCCCGAAAAAAAAGACCTGCAAACCCCTCATAACAGGGATGAGGTTTATGTGGTTATTTCTGGATCAGGGGAATTCTTAAATGATGGCGAAAGAGTGCATTTTAATCCCGGTGATTTCCTTTTTGTACCTGCCCATACAGAACATCGCTTCGAGAATTTTACGGACGACTTTGCTACCTGGGTCATATTTTACGGTCCTGAAGGTGGAGAGCAAAAGTAGCCAATGACTCATCAGATGCTGGCAATACCACTTACAGAAGAGCATGTAGACCTGTACAATGAACTGGGCCTGGCCTCCTACAGGGAACATTATCTGCATCTTTGGCAGGATCGGGACCCCTTCCAGTACATCAGCAACAGCTTTACACAAGAAGTAGTATTCACCGAACTGGCAGATCCTGGTCTGGCGCATTATATCGTATTCCTCGGTCAGCAGCCTGCAGGCATTATGAAAATCGTAAAAAATAGCCCGACGTCGGGATATTCAGCTGTGGAAGCCCTTTTGCTGGAAAAAATTTATCTGCAAAAAGCAGTCACAGGTAAAGGGCTGGGTACCCAATGCCTTGATTTTGTTGTCTCCTATGCCCGTTCTCTTGGAAAGAAAGTACTTTGGCTGGACACTATGAAAAACGGTCCTGCACTGCCCTTTTATTTGAAATATGGATTTGAGATCAAAGACGAGAAGGATCTGGAATTCTCAAAAGTGCTGGACGATCAGAAAGCCATGTACATACTTCATTATCCTCTGGAATAAGCTTTAGCTACCAACCTTCTCTATCAATAAGTCGCTGAATATGTGCCAGGTGATGGTTGCCGTGCCACACATATCGACCTATATTCTCTTTTAAGTTAGTGCTTTGGTCCGTATCAGGATGAATGAATTCCCGTTCCAGATCCGAGATACTCAATTTCCTTAGCAGGAATACCAACCTGGCGTGTACTGCCTTGAGATGGTCAAGCGACAAGGATATGGGAGCAGTGTGAGCATCCGGTAACTCGGACCATTTCTTCTCGTTATAAACCTTGATAACCGGACGGTCCTCCGTCAGTGCCCATTTAAATCGAATATAGCTGTTGTGATGGCTGTCTGCAATATGGTGGACCAATTGTCTTACCGTCCAACCACCTGGCCTGTATACCGTGTCTAAT
>JBPEXP010000220.1:0-2528 GCA_052031475.1 Flavobacteriaceae bacterium
AAATTGGTTACTCCGTGTTCATGATGTAATAGATACGGATCAACCAATGCCAAAGGTTGTTTTTGCCTGCCAATAGTTGGTTTGAGCCTGAATCTCATCCCATATGATCATCCTGTAATTATCGTTCTCTTACGGTCAAAAAAAAAGCACTCCCCGAAGAAAGTGCTTTTAATATTCGTCTATTTCAATCATTGGAAGATGATCCGCTCTCTCTCGCCATCTTCATTGACCAGCATGATACTGGTCTTTCCATATCGGGATATGAGTCCGAATCGAGTTCTTGCATCATTGATGTCCTTGATCTCCTCTCCATCTACCTCAACTATCACTTTGCCATCAAGACCGTAACCCCTGTAGGTTTCAGGAACTCCTGTGATCTTAACTCCCTTTTTAGTCTTATATTTCTTTTTATCCTCATCATTGAGGTTCTTTACCACCAGGCCCATCACCGGAACTACCAGGGTTTGTCTTTCCTTGAGTACAACCGGGAGTTCGTAAGCATCTCCGTCTCTCTGAACGGTAACCCGCACTTCATCACCGGGGCGCTTCGCAGAAATATAGCCTGTGAGATCTGCAAATTTCCGCACTTTAATATCATCAACCTGAATAATAACATCTCCGGATTTCAGCCCTGCTTCATCAGCGCCTGAGTCCTCCTCAATACTTTCAATATATACTCCGGTAATTTCATTGATTCCCTTTTCAAGGGCGTATTCAGAATTAACAGGGATCGTACTGATTCCCAGGATCCCACTCTGTACGTTTCCGTATTCCATGATATCCTCTACTACCTTTTTGGCAATATTACTGGGTACGGCAAATGAGTATCCAATATAAGAACCGGTTTGTGAGGTGATGGCCGTATTGATACCTATCAGGTCCCCATTGGTATTTACGAGTGCGCCACCGCTGTTACCAGGATTAACCGCTGCATCAGTTTGAATAAATGATTGACGCCTGCCGAGGTCTCTGGCTTTCGCACTAACAATTCCAGCAGTTACGGTAGAGGTCAGGTTAAAGGGATTCCCAACGGCGAGGACCCATTCACCTATTTTGGTATTGTCTGAATCTCCAAAAGCCAGATAAGGCAACCTTTCATCAGTTTCAATTTTAATAAGAGCAATATCGGTAGTCGGATCTGTACCTATGATCTCCGCGTCATAAGTGCGGTTATTATTTAAAGTCACTTTTAATTCCTGGGCTTTAGCAATAACGTGATTATTGGTCACGATGTAGCCGTCTTGGGATATGATAACCCCTGATCCGGTCCCAACCTGGGGTCTTTGCTGGCTTTCAGAACCATAGAAGAATTCCCAAACGCTGGAAGGTCGCCCACTGGTGGTTACGTTTTTAACGTGCACAACTGCGTTGACGGTTTTCTCAGCGGCCAGCGTAAAATCTGCTTCATTAATTCCGGATCCTTTGCTGCTGGTAGCAACTGTGGAGGTGGAGAAAACTGGTAGATCAGAATTGTTGTTTACCAGTTGGTAGTCAGGTTCTTTTTCAAATTTCTTGTAAATCGCTACCGTTATCAAAGCGGTAAGAAGTGAAACTAAAAATAGTCCTGCAAATTTTTTCATAGTATTTAAAGTTCTGTTTTTTTTCAGCCTAAAATTAATTGAATTTTTACGCTTACCGGACCCTTTAACGAGTTTTTAACTGCTAAATTAAGCTTAAATATATCCTATCTTTGTGCCTCATTACCGCTATGAATATCAACTTTTTTAAATACCAGGGTACGGGGAACGATTTTATCCTGATTGACAATCGCGATCAAGTTTTTCCTAAACAGGATCAGCATCTGATCAGCGGATTGTGTAACAGGCGCTTCGGAATAGGGGCCGATGGTTTGATCCTGCTTGAAGAAGACAGGGATGTTGATTTTAGAATGGTTTACTTTAATGCAGATGGCAGGGAAGGCAGCATGTGTGGTAATGGCGGCAGATGCATGGTGGCATTTGCAGATAAGCTTGGTCTTATAGACACCCAATGCCGTTTCAGCGCAGTTGATGGATTGCACGAGGCTTATTTGAACGGTAAGCTTGTCAGCCTTAAAATGAACAACGTGGCCCAAATAAAAAGTAAATCCAATTATCTGTTCCTGGATACCGGCTCTCCACATCACGTTCAATTGGTTGAGAATCTGGATGATTTTGAAGTTTTTACCGAGGGGAGAAGGCTTAGATACGGGCTTTATGGCAAAGCAGGAAGTAATATCAATTTTGTAAAAATTCAGGGTGATAATCACTTTGCTGTACGCACCTATGAAAGAGGCGTGGAAGATGAAACCCTCTCTTGCGGAACAGGTGTAACGGCCGTAGCTCTTGCTATGCACCATTTAGGCCATACTTCAGAAAACAAGGTAAAGGTCCAAACCAGAGGTGGGGAACTGGAGGTAAGTTTCCAACACGGCTCCGAAGGATATACGGATATTTTTCTCAAAGGTCCGGCCGCCGAAGTCTTTAAAGGTAGCGTGCTATGTTGAATCTTAAGGGTGATAAAGTAATTCTAAGAGCTCTGGAACCTGA
>JBPEXP010000221.1:0-2123 GCA_052031475.1 Flavobacteriaceae bacterium
GTAAGGCTTAAGAGTGATTGAATTTCCATCAGCAGTTGTGCCCTCGTAATTGTCAATGATAATTTTGTCGGCCGAAGTAGCACTTAATTCCTCCAATTCTATCGAGCTGTCTGCTTCAGAGAAGTTAAGCAATACCAATATCCTAGTCCCCTCCAGTTCGCGCGTAAAGGCATATACCTGTTCGTGATCGGGGAGGAGCAGGGTATAATCACCGTAAACCAGAACTTCATTGCTTTTACGTACTTCGGTCATTCGCTTAAAATGCGAAAGCACCGAGTTGGGATCCTTTTCCTGTGCGGCTACGTTGATCTTGGTGTAATTGGGGTTGACCCGCTTCCAGGGCGTGCCGGTAGTAAAACCTGCATTTTCACTGTCGTCCCACTGCATGGGGGTGCGCCCGTTCTCCCGCGAATTGTAATTGAGCACCCTCATAAAATCTTCCATGTCTGCGCCGGCTTTCTGCGCCGACTGATACTTGCCTATGGCCTCAATATCCACGTATTCCTCTATTTCGGGCATATCAATGTTGGTCATGCCCAGCTCATCGCCGTAATACAGATAGGGCGTGCCCCTCATACTCATGAGGAATGTATTCAACATTTGAGTGGAAACCGTCCTGAATTCGTCACTGTCGTTTCCATAGCGGGAGACCAGCCGGGCATTGTCGTGATTAGCCAGGAAAATAGCGATCCACCCTTCTTCGGCAAAGGCCCGGTCCCAGCGGGTGAAAACATCTTTAAAATCCAGCAGGGAATAGCCGTCGGGCGTTCTTGAGAGATCCACTGTTTCGAAATGGTAAGCGGTTTGCAATTCTTTCCGGTCGGCATCCACCAGATTATGGGCGTCCTCAAAAGTGCTTCCAGCGCCTTCAGCCACAGCAAAGACATCGTACTTGGCAATGACCTCATTATACATTTCATTGAGGTAGCCGTGCAGTTGGGGTCGCAGTCCATACCACTTGATAAAGTCCTTTTCATGGCCTTCAGGGAATTCTGGCCAGGTAGTGTCTTTACTGGCGAATTGGAAGGCATCCATCCTGAAACCGTCTACGCCCTTTTCTGCCCAGAATTTCATGATGTCATAAACTTCCTGTCGCAATTTCGGGTTCTCCCAGTTCAGATCAGGCTGGGCTTCTGCAAAAGTGTGCAGGTAGTAGGCATCTACGGCCTCCACATAGTCCCATCCGCCTTCAGGGTCAAAAAGACTGTGCCTGTGGGGAGGCTCTCCTTTTTCGGCCGGCCACCAGTGGTAGTAGTTGTAGTATTCGTTATCCCGGGAACTACTGGCCCCCTTAAACCATTCGTGCTGGTCGCTGCTGTGATTGACCACTACATCGAGGACAAATTTTATGTCCCGCTCGTGCATGCCGGCCAGCATTTCATCAAAATCTTCCATAGTCCCATAGCGTGGGAGGATGGCCCGGTAGTCGCTTACGTCATAGCCATTGTCTACCAAAGGAGATTTAAAGAAGGGATTCATCCAGACCATGGTGATGCCCAGGCTTTCCAGGTAGTCTAATTTCTCTATGATACCGCGAAAATCGCCAAAACCATCCCCGTTAGAGTCCTTAAAACTCTGGGGATAGATCTGATAGAGTATGCCTTCTTTCCACCAGGTCTTTTGCATGGCTGCTGTATCTAGGTTTTCTTTGTTAGCTGGTTTTTTGTCCACACAATTTAAGGATATCAATATAACCCAGAGGAGGAGAAGCATTTTTTTCATGATAGTGGTTTTATTAGCATTTCCCTTAAATGTATGGATTTCCCGCCGTATTTGATCTGATCTTAGGGTTTATCATAGAGGTAAGTCAGTTTATTTATCATCTATTCATTACTGAGTGTAAAATAATCCCTGCGGCTCTTGAAATATAAAATGGGCCGAATGCGTATCGGATTATTAATTATCTTACAGTTTCAATCTATTGGGAGGCACATAATCATTAAAAAACAGACCATGAAGAACAAATACAAAAGCATGAACAGAAGAATAATATTCATTGTAGCGATCATCGGTACCATCTTCACAAGCTGGTCCCAGGACAGAATGGGCGGCCTTGCTCTCTATACGGTACGCGATGCCATGGCCGAAGATCCGGGAGCCACCCTGCAACAGGTTGCTGAGGT
>JBPEXP010000222.1:0-4046 GCA_052031475.1 Flavobacteriaceae bacterium
AACAAAACCGTAGTGGAGCTCGAAAAGATCAAAAGCAAAAAGGCGCACAACAGCCTGCTGGGCAAGAAGGTAGGTGATGAGGTTACGCTAAAGAGCAAAGGCCTGTTTAAAGAAGATTATATACTGGCTGCGGCCCTCGGAATAGACAGGGAACGGGCAGATAAGCTGGATATCGATCTGAAATTTGTCATCGAAGAGATCAACGAGCGTGTACCCGCAGAGTTAAACCAGGAATTATTTGATAAATTATACGGCAAGGACAATATCACTTCTGAAGCGGATTTAAGAAAACGCATCAAGGAAGATGCAGAGAAGCAATTTGAACAGCAATCTGACCAGAAACTCCTGAACGATGTTACAGAACGGCTTCTCGAAACCATCAAATTTGATCTGCCCTCGGATTTCCTTAAAAAGTGGATCCAGGTAACCGGTGAAAAACCGCTGTCCCAAGAGGAAGCCAATGACGAATACGAACGTTCGGAAAAAGGTCTGAGATATCAGCTTATCGAAGGGAAGATCATCAAAGATCACAACATCGAACTGCAGTTCGAGGAACTCAAGTCTTTTGCCAAAGACTTCATCCGTTCTCAAATGGCCCAGTACGGACAACTGAATCCCAAGGAGGAAGAATTGGACAACATTGCCGCACGCGTTCTGAGCAACCAGGAAGAGGTTAAAAGGCTTTCTGAGCAACTGATGAGCCAGAAAATGCTAAACCTTTATAAAGAAAAGGCCAACCTCAAGGTCAAGGAAGTGACCTATGACAATTTTATCAAGGAGGTATACGGCTAGCCTGGCAATTAAGGAATATTCAAACTAATCCAGCCGGTATGAGGCATGAGTTCGGAAGGACTTTAAGCCGGCCGGAAATAATTGAAAATTAAGTATCTTTACAGGGCCGAAATTGACGTTTTCGGCCCATTTTTTTTAAAAACCAGTGAGTAACGGAATGAATTATTATAAAGAGTTTAAGGATTTTGCCATCAAGGACCAGGGCATCAGCAGTACTTATTACGAGCAGATACTCAGCAGCATGTACCCTACCAGCATGACGCCCAACATCATTGAGGAAAGACAGCTAAATGCCATTGCAATGGACGTCTTTTCCAGGTTAATGATGGACCGTATCATATTTATGGGTACCGGAATTAGCGATCAGGTGGCCAACATTATACAGGCACAACTGCTCTTCCTTGCCAGCGCAGATTCTTCTAAAGATATTCAGATCTACATCAATTCTCCCGGTGGCAGCGTCTATGCCGGATTGGGGATCTATGACACCATGCAATTCATAAAACCCGATGTTGCCACAATCTGTACAGGTATGGCCGCGTCTATGGCAGCCGTATTGCTATGTGCCGGAGAGAAAGGAAAGAGAAGCGGGCTCAAGCACTCCAGGGTCATGATCCACCAACCGATGTCCGGAGCACAGGGTCAGGCCAGCGATATTGAGATTGCGGCCAAGGAGGTTTTAAAGATCAAGGATGAGTTGTACCGCATTATAGCGGCACATTCCGGACAAAAATTTGACAAGGTCTATGAAGACAGTGACCGGGACTACTGGATGACTGCTAATGAGGCGCTGGATTACGGGATGATCGACGAAATACTTGAAAGAGATAAAGATTAATTTCGACTTATTTGGGAAGGGAATATGCCCTTTTATAGACCAAAATAGATTCGGATTCGTTATATATTGAGGAAATTGAAGAGCTGAGATGGCCAAGGAGAATTTAGAATGTTCATTTTGCGGGAGAAAAAAGCCCGAAACCAATCTGCTGATTGCCGGTTTAGACGCCCATATCTGTGACCGATGCATCGAGCAGGCACATGGTATTGTGGCCGAGGAATCGCGACAGTCTAAAAGCGATGACCTCTCCTCTGAACTCATCCTAAAAAAACCTATTCAGATCAAAGATTTTCTGGATGATTTTGTCATCGGACAGGAACGCACCAAAAAAGTTCTTTCAGTAGCGGTTTACAACCACTACAAACGTCTGCTTCAGCCTCATTCCAAGGATGATGATGTAGAGATCCAGAAGAGCAACATTGTTATGGTGGGTCAGACCGGTACAGGAAAAACTCTGATGGCCAAGACCATAGCCCGCATGTTAAACGTACCGCTGGCCATTGTAGACGCTACCGTGCTTACTGAAGCCGGATATGTGGGCGAAGACGTGGAGAGCATTCTCACCAGGCTGTTGCAAGCGGCAGATTATAACCTGGAAAAGGCAGAGCGGGGCATTGTGTTTATAGATGAGATCGACAAAATTGCCCGTAAAAGTGATAATCCGTCCATCACCCGCGATGTAAGCGGTGAAGGCGTGCAACAGGGACTGCTAAAACTCCTGGAAGGCACTATGGTAAATGTACCGCCCAAAGGAGGCCGTAAGCACCCGGACCAGAAGTTTATCGAGGTTAATACGGAAAATATATTATTTATCGCCGGAGGAGCATTTGACGGGATTGAGCGCATCATCTCCAAGAGGCTGAATATGAAGGCTATCGGCTACAGCGCCTCCAAAGTTGAGGACACCCTGGACGAAAGCAATGTACTGCAGTACATCATTCCCAAAGACCTGAAAGAATACGGATTGATCCCGGAGATTATCGGACGCCTCCCCGTGCTTACTCATATGAACCCCCTGGACAAGAGTACCCTGAGAGCCATCCTGACTGAACCGAAGAATGCTATTATCAAACAGTACGAAAAGTTGTTTGCCATGGATGGCATCAGCTTTAAAATCACGGAACAGGCTCTGGATTACATCGTGGACAAGGCGGTGGAATACAAATTAGGCGCGCGCGGACTAAGATCACTCTGTGAGGCTGTTTTCACTGATGCCATGTTTGAACTTCCCAGCACGGACGAAAAAGAGTTTAAGGTAACCAAGCCTTATGCGGAGAATAAACTTTCCTTTGAAACTATCAAGAAATTAAAAGTAGTTTCTTAGACCTTGTGGGGTTTTTTAATGACCAACTCCAACAGATCGAGGCATACTTTTCGGATAATTTTTTCATCACTGTACATCTCGTGACCAAAATTTGGAATGCGTTCCACCTGGGTTTTGGTAAGAACACTCCACTCAACAGATGGCAGGGTTTCTTCCAACTCCCCGTATAAAAGAGTGACCGGACAATAAGGTCCCTCATCTTCTACATGAAGGTCCTTAGGCGAGACTGCATACAGTGATTTTATAGGCAGGCCGCGCTTTGCTGCGTGCCAGGCTATGGTTCCACCAGCGCAGAAGGTCAGGTAATGGCTGGGCTCCAGTTCTTTGTGAAGTAGTTGGGCCACAGCAGTTTCCAGACCTCCGTTGATAAATGCGGAATAGATCTCGTCAGCCTTGGTTATACTTTTGTCCAGATGTGCCAATTCTCGGCTATCGTAAAAGACTATATCAAAATACTGTTGTAAATAACCCAGATAGGAGGTGATCCAAAGTCCTTTTTTGGAACCCCACATGTCTGAAACAACAACCAGTCGCTCTGCCATAAGAATGCGGTTTAAAAAATTTGGGTTAAATCAGATCCTAAAGTTGCTAAATAAGACCCAGACTGGGATATTTATTGGTTCATCTGAAGTAATTCCTCGACGTAGTTACGATCATTGCTCAATCTGGGGATCTTGTGCTGACCGCCGAGTTTATTTTTAGATTTAAGCCAGTTATAGAAGGTCTTTTCCGGGGCAACGTGGATTCTTGGCCTGTTGAGGGTCATATTATTGTAGCGCTTGGCCTCGTAATCCGAATTGAGCTTTTTAAGTGAAGTATCCAGTATTTCGGTGAAATGCTCGAGCTCATCCGGAGCTTTACGGAATTCGATGACCCATTCGTGAGCTCCTTTTTCATTTCCGGACATAAAGATCGGGGCTACGGTATAATCGGCAATTTCGGCACCGGTTTCGCTACAGGTTTTACGCAGTGCTTCCTCTGCATTTTCAATGATGAGTTCTTCACCAAAAGCATTGATAAAGTGTTTGGTACGTCCGGTAATGCGGATGCGGTAAGGATTTGTGGAGGTAAATCGTACCGTATCACCAATTT
>JBPEXP010000223.1:0-1864 GCA_052031475.1 Flavobacteriaceae bacterium
CCGGGCTTAAAAACGTGCGTGTTGATGAAAGATATGGCAAAAGGATCGCCTACGTACAAGAAGGGGTTGGAACGCCTGCCATCATCCTGGAGTCTGGATTTGATTCAGGGATGGAAACATGGGGCGACCTCATTGATACCCTGGCCCAATACAGCATGGTATATACCTACAACCGACCTGGTTATGGGAAAAGCAACCAAAAGGACGCTCCGCACAGTATCCGTGAAATAGCCGAACAACTTCACGCGAATCTGCTCATCAGAAATGTACCTCCTCCTTATGTTCTTGTGGGCTATTCAGACGGAGCACTCATGGTTAATATGTTCGCCAGGCTCTACCCCCAGGAGATCGCAGGCGTGTTGATGCTGGAACCTGTGCATCCGGACTTGTACAACTATCTGGAAGAGAATGAAGCTGTTCTGTATGAATTACTTTTCGATCAGATAGGCAAGGGACAACGACTTTATGAATTTGATCTCATCAAGAATGTTTCCCAAGAATTTAAAGAGGCTCCGCCCTTTCCCAATGTGCCTCTTACCATTTTGATGGCAGGTAGACACAGTACATTGGAAAGCGAGGCTTTAAAAGAAAAGATCAGGGTATTTCACGAAGAGCTGAAGAATTTATCTCCCACGGGCAAGCGATATCTTCTGGACGGCAGTGGTCATTGGATCCATAGGAACAATCCGGCAGCTGTTAAGAAATATGTGTATCAGATGCTGATCGATTAAAAGAAAAGGCGGGATAAATTATCCCGCCTTGCTGATTTAACACCACTGTTCCTATGGCACAGGAACCAAATCAAAAATCTTTTACAATTTTTTTGCCGATTCAGCTAATCTGAAGTATTGCCATAGATTAGCGCTACAAATATGAACAATTCCCGCCACATATTCCGTGCAATATTAGATTTTTCGATGAACGGAAACCCCTGTAATCATTGACATTGGGGTGTTTTTCATCGATGGGAGTCCGCGCTAATTACTCGGATCGATCAAATGCAGGCCTCATTTAATTTTGAGATTTTTTTTATTGCCAAAGTGATATACCAGGAATCCGAGCAATATATTGATCAAACCCAGGCCCGTTTCCAACGGTTGGGCGTAAATGAGATATAGAAGCACCCAGAGGCTCATTGCCAGGAATAAAAGCTGCGGTACTGGAAATATGGGAGATTTAAATCCCTGATGTGATGGATTTCTCCTTCTGACCACAAAAACTCCGGCTACGGCCAGTGATGCGGATAATTGCAGAACAAATCCACTGTAAATCATGACTTGTTCAAAAGTTCCGGTCAAGACCATGGCTACTGTGATGGTGGCCTGAAGCCATATGGCGCGCAAGGGGATCAGCGCCCTTGTTTTTATAGAAAACCATTTCCAAAGTTGGTGTTCTTCACCCATAATCTGGGTTACCCTTGGGCCTGCCCAGATCATCGCACTAATACTGGAAACCAGAAGCAGAGCAATCCCCAGACTAACCAAAGCACCACCTTGTGGGCCGAACAATGAAATAGCGGTGATCTGGCCCACCTCTAGTTCGCCCTGCAACCGGTCTAAGGGACTGTGCTTTAAAAAGATCATATTTAAAGCCAGATATAGTATGCTTACCACCACCGTGCCCAAGAGTAAGGCCTTGGGAAGACTTTTCCTGACGTCCTTGATTTCATCCACAATGTAGGCTGCGGCATTCCATCCTGAGTAGGAAAATGTTACATAGACAAAGGATACGGCAAATGCAGGTATTAAAATTTCACTGTTCCAACCGGCATCCCAGATAAAAGCAGACTGGTCTGTATCTCTGGATATGCCAAAATAGATGAGGAATAGGATTAATGCCAATTTTAAAATGGTAGTGCTATTCT
>JBPEXP010000224.1:0-1870 GCA_052031475.1 Flavobacteriaceae bacterium
GACCCTACATGACCGGCAGTGCTAAAATTTTCAATCAGCATGGTTATGATGCTTGCGCAGTTAATTTTCGTGGCTGTAGCGGCGAAACAAACAAACTTTTTCGCTCCTACCACAGCGGCGCTACCGAAGATCTTGAATCCGTTATGGAACACCTTTTAGGCTTGGAAAAATACACAGAGATCTACATAAAAGGATTTAGCCTGGGCGGTAATATGACTCTGAAATATCTGGGGGAAAGAAGCAAATTTCCTAAAGAATTGAAGGCAGCCATTGCCATTTCTGTGCCCTGTGATCTGCACGATTCCCTGGTCCAATTATTAAAGCCCAAGAATATATTATATGCCAATCGATTCAGGAATCATCTGGTGTCCAAGCTGTGGGCCAAGCAAAGCAAATTCCCTGAAATGCTCAGCGTACGTGATATCCGGGCTATAAAAAATCTTAAAGACTTTGACGACATCTACACGAGCAGGGCGCACGGATTTAAGGATGCTATAGACTATTATACGCAATGCAGTTCTAAACAGTTTCTTCGCGCTATACAGATTCCAACACTGATCGTCAATGCCAAGGACGACAGCTTTCTTGGTGCGGCCTGTTATCCGGTAGAAGAGGTGCAGGAAAATGCCCGACTCTTCTTGCACACCCCTGATTACGGCGGACATGTTGGGTTCTATGGAGCGGGCAACATCAGTTACACAGAAAAAGTCTCCGTTAATTTCCTCAAAGAACTGGCTTAAATCCTACTTATCCTTATATTAGTAGTTCTAAAAATCAACAGCGATGAAATACCGGATCACCCTTTTGTCTTCCGCCCTCATACTGACTCTGGGCTTTGTGGGCTGCGGCGAGAAAAAAGAAGAAAAGAAAGACGGTGGATTTGAGATCAACCGTACGAAACAGGAAGCTCCAAAAGAAGAGGTCTCCGAAGGAGTTCCGGTTGACCTCAGCAACAAGGGTGTAGGTCCGATCACGTCACTTACTTTTCCGGATGAAATTGACGAGGAGCTGGCTGCACAAGGCGAGGCCAAATTCAATGCCATTTGTGTTGCCTGCCATATGGTAGACCAGCGAATGATAGGGCCTGCCATGAAGGGCGTTTATGAGAGAAGAAGCCCGGAATGGGTCATGAACATGATCCTGAATCCGGACGGCATGCTCAAAGAGGATCCCATCGCAAAGGCCTTGCTTAAAGAGTATAACAATGCTATTATGCTCAACCAGAATCTTACTCAGGAAGAAGCGAGGGCGGTGGCCGAGTATTTGAGAACGCTTTAAGACATCATTGAGTTTTTTGTCGGCGGCGTTCGACGGTCTTCTTGGGATAATAATTTAGTCAGGAATCATGATCATTTAATATAATGGGTGGGGGAAATTGCCTTCCCTCCCCATAATTAATTTAATGCGAATGGCTGCAGGTTCCTTGCATATGAGTTAAAACATAAGGCCAACAGCTTAAAAGAACCGGTACCATACAGAATATACCAGCTGAAATTCCTTAGTTTTTTATGTCCCGCTAGCTGGCTTTAAAAGGGGCTTTTGCCTGACATCCTGAAACCAATAACATAGCGCTATGACCACCGTAAATATTTATCTGATCTTTGACGGTAATTGCGAAGATGCCTTTAATTTTTATAGCTCTTTGTTCGGTAAAGATTTCGAAAGCATGAGCAGGTACAGCGATATGCCCTCCCAGGACGGCATGCCTCCCATACCGGATGAACACCGCAATCGGATTATGCATGTTGCCCTGCCGATAAGTAATGAAACCGTGCTTATGGGCAGTGATACCGGTGGAGCCTGGGCCGGTGATTATAAGGCTGGGAATAACTTTTCCATTTCCATTTCTACCGATACTATGGCCGAGGCA
>JBPEXP010000225.1:0-4661 GCA_052031475.1 Flavobacteriaceae bacterium
GGACAGGCTTACTGCAGATACTTCCTTTACAGGTATCGTTACTAAAATTCCACCGCCGTTACCCCAGGAAGACGGCCTGAGATTGACACCTTTCTGAACTTTTACCACCAATTTGTCGTCCTTAACTTCGGTTTTTATATACTCCAGGAGGTTTTCCTCTCCCTTTATGGTAAGGGCACCTTCAGTACCTTCCACTATTCTTACGTCAAACCAGCCTGCAACCGCTATTTCGTCATAATCTGCGGTAGATCTTTCGACCGTTACCACGTTTCCATTGCCTTTAATTTTTTTCCATTGGGCGCTTATTGTGCTTATCGCCATCAGGGCCAGCACCAGGGAAATGATTTTTTTCATGATGTTTTTTTTAAGTTGATTATAGATTGATGATATTTCTTAATTCTTGTAGAAGGATATGCCACCGTAATCGCTGGTGATGCTCACCCTGTTACCACTGTTCTCTTTTCCGTAATAGCCCTTATAGTATTTTTCATTAGAGCGTTCCTTGCTGATGTTCATCTCAAAGTCGTCCTTGCCGTTCACACCGGCGTATTCGGTAGTGATCTCAAAGTCAAAGTGGTAATTGGGATCGTATCCTATCTTGATGCCGGTATAATCTGTTCTGATTTGGATATTCCCGGCATCCTCGGCCATACGGTTAATGTGAATGTTTCCGTAGTCTGCCGAAATGTCTACGTTTCCGTGCACCGTACCCAGGTCTACTTTAATGTAATCCCCGTTGCCCATTACGTTTTCCACCTTGCCTACTTCAAGATTACCGTAATCTGTAGAATAGTCCAAATTACCCATCTCCTTGATAGTGCTGTTGGTATAGTCGGCTCTGAGTATCAGGTCACCTGCCTTGCCTATGGTGAAGCCGGAGTAGTCTGCATTGATCTCTGCACTATTCACGTATTCAATAGTAGACTTAGAGGTATAGTCGAAGTTTAGCTGGTTATTTCTGCCCCTCAGTTCACCAATATCCAGGCGTCCGTAATCGCAGTTGATCTTGGCATGCCCGTCTATTCGGTCTATAGTGATGCCACCGTAATCATTGTTTAGGTTAATGCTGTTCTTCACAGGCAGATTTACGGTATAATTAACCTGTACGTTAACGTTGTTCTTCCGTCCCCAGTTCCAGCCCCAGCTATTTCCACCTTTGCCAAATACGGTCCTGGCAGAAACCATATTGCTGACTGCCTCAAATTCCACATCAATCTCATCCAGGCGCCTCTGCACCTTTTCCTCGTTATTGCCGTTGGTTTTGATATGCACCTCAATCTCCACACGGTTCTGGTCCCAGGAGTTCAAAGTAATATTGCCGTAGCTGTTCTTGATCTTCAGCAAGGCATTGGCATCCACTACGTATTCCTTTTTTATGGTTTTTTCTTTGGTATGTTTACCCTTTAACTGGCCACCACCGGCTGTGAGTGCCGTGGGGGAGATAAAGAGCACAAGCATGGCGCATTTAAATAGTAAAGTTCTCATCATTGTAATTGTTTATGTTCTTAATATTGTCTATTTGATTCATCACGTCCTGTAGCAGGTCAATCCTTGTTTGGAAATTCATAATCATGGCGCTGAGTATCAACTTACTATCGCCGCCTTCTATCAGGTCTTTTTCGAGTTTATCGTAGTCTGCCTCAAGTTTTTCAAGTTGTTGCAGGGCGTCGTCTACCATGGCCTGGGTTTCCGGGCCGCTCTGCTCCTTCAATTCTTTAACCTGCTCTTCGATCAGGTTGGCAAAATAAAAATGGGTTTGTGAGGCCTCGGGAGAGATCT
Source organism: Flavobacteriaceae bacterium (assembly GCA_052031475.1). Classification (GTDB taxonomy): domain Bacteria; phylum Bacteroidota; class Bacteroidia; order Flavobacteriales; family Flavobacteriaceae; genus JAHEJJ01. The sequence goes on from JBPEXP010000225.1 coordinate 1,780, forward strand.
CGGCTACCTGCTCCTCTACAGTAGGCTGGCTGGTATAGAAAGCTATGCCCAGGCCAAACAGCAAGACGAAGCTGGCTGCAATTGACAGGGGTTTCCACCAATTCCTGCGTTGAGAAGAGATGTGGACCACTCCCCGGGCAGCGCTTAGTTTTTCAAGAAATCGTTCCTGATGGCCTTCCCTGGGTTCTTCCAGGTCAAAGGTCCCTTTCAGCTCTTTGAACAATTCTTCTATATTTTCATCTTTATGGTACATAATCAAGCACTTATCATTTTTTTTCTCAAACTTTCCTTGGCCCTTGATATCATGGTTCGGCAATTTGCATAGCTGATATCCATAATCTCGCTGACTTCTTCATAGTCATATCCTTCTATAAGGTGTAAGGTCAAAGAAACTCTGTAATTGTCTTTTAGCCGGCTCATGGTTTCCATCACTTTTTGAGCCTTTTGCTTTGTACTCTCATAATCCGGCACAATTGCATCGTTATCTTCGACCTTGTACAGTTTGTCATCCAGAGATACCTCGCTTCGTTTTTGGAGCTTGCGGTACTGGTATATACTGTTGTTGATCACGATTCGTTTTAGCCAGGCCCCGAAGGTTACTTCACCTTTAAATGTGTCGAGTTTGGTAAATGCACTCAAAAAGGACTCCTGCATGATATCTTCTGCTTCCGCCTGATCTTTTACGATCCTCAATGCCGTATTGTACATGGCTTTGTAGTAGCGGTTATATACTTCCAATTGGGCACTTTGCTCGCCTTTTAAACACCCCTTCAGTAAGGTATCTATATGTTCTCTGTTACGGCTCAAAAAGAGATGCTTTGTCTTATAGATTATTTAAGTTATGGATTGTTACAGTTTTTTGAAAAATAATTTTGGTTGGCATAAGAATTGCCCTTTAAGTGTGGAAGAAAGAGTCACATGGGCCTGTAAGTACTTGTTTTCAGGCTTTTAGACAAAATAAGTGGCCGAAAGAAGAGTGATTTTGCTGTCGGATTATGACAGATTGACCGAATATTACCACATGGGAGCATATAAATTATCAAATTTTGACAATATGTCGCTACAGGGTATCGACGAGGATTCCGAATTAATACCCCTGTTAACACCGGAGGACGAGGAGGAAATGAATAACGAAGTTCTGCCTCAGACTTTGCCGATATTACCATTGAGAAACACCGTACTCTTTCCGGGTGTGGTCATTCCCATAACGGCCGGAAGGGATACTTCCATCAACCTTATAAAAGACGCCAATAAAGGCAGCAAAGTTATTGGGGTAGTGGCGCAAAAGGATGAAGAGACTGAAAATCCCGGTATCTCAGAGATTCACAGACTAGGTACAGTAGCCCGGATCCTTCGCGTATTAAAAATGCCGGATGGAAATACCACCGTCATCCTTCAGGGTAAGAAGAGGTTTGAGATCACCGAAATGCTCACCGAGCAACCCTACATGACGGCGGTCATTCAGGAGGCCGATGAGATAAGGCCTGTTGAACGGGATGAAGAGTTCATGGCTATTATTGAGTCTATTAAAGATCTGGCATTGCGCATCATACGCGACAACCCCAATATCCCCTCTGAAGCCTCATTTGCCATAAAAAATATACAGAGCAATTCTTTCCTGATCAATTTCGTTTCTTCCAACCTTAACCTTAATGTGAAGGAAAAACAGGAATTGCTCGAGATCGCCGATCTCAGGGAACGAGCCATGGCGGCTTTAAAATACATGAATGTAGAGCACCAGAAGCTCGAGCTCCAAAAAGACATTCAATCTAAAGTGCGCAGCGATCTGGACCAGCAGCAGCGGGAATACTTCCTGCATCAGCAAATGAAGACCATCCAGGAAGAGTTGGGCGGCGTTTCCTACGACGAGGAGATCGATGAGATGCAGGCCCGTGCCAAGAAAAAGAAATGGAGCAAGAAGATCGCCGAGCACTTCGACAGGGAACTGGGCAAAATGCAGCGCATGAATCCGCAGGTAGCCGAATACTCTATTCAGCGCAACTACCTGGATCTATTCCTGGATCTGCCGTGGAACCAATATTCAAAGGATAAATTCGATCTAAAAAGGGCAGAGCGCATCCTGGACAGGGATCACTACGGACTGGAAGATGTAAAGAGGCGAATTGTGGAGTATCTGGCCGTACTGAAATTACGCGGCGATATGAAGTCGCCTATACTATGTCTTTACGGTCCTCCCGGAGTAGGTAAAACTTCTCTGGGCCGATCTGTCGCCGAAGCCCTCGGACGGGAATACGTTAGAATGTCGCTGGGTGGTCTTCGCGATGAAGCGGAGATCAGGGGTCACAGGAAAACGTATATCGGGGCAATGCCGGGACGTATCCTCCAGAATATCAAGAAGGCCGGAACATCGAACCCTGTCTTTATTTTGGATGAAATAGACAAGTTATCAACGTCCTACCAGGGCGATCCTTCATCGGCCATGCTCGAGGTACTTGATCCTGAGCAGAACAATGAGTTCCACGATAATTTTCTCGAAGTGGGATATGATCTTTCCAAAATTATGTTCATCGCTACAGCCAATAGCCTGTCAAGCATACAGCCCGCCTTACGAGACCGTATGGAGATCATACCGGTGACGGGCTATACCATTGAAGAAAAGGTTGAAATAGGGAAAAGACACCTATTACCCAAACAGTTGAAAGAGCATGGATTGGAGAAAAAACATCTCAGGATAGGCAAACGGCAGATGGAGAAGATCGTAGAGGGTTATACACGGGAATCCGGCGTGAGAGGCCTTGAAAAACAAATTGCCAAAATGGTGCGTTACGCGGCCAAGTCTATCGCCATTGGCGAAGAATACAACGCGACCGTTAATAATCAGGATATTGAAAAAGTTCTGGGGCCGGCAAGACTGGAACGGG
>JBPEXP010000226.1:0-2195 GCA_052031475.1 Flavobacteriaceae bacterium
TTCCGTAACAGGCACAATGATGTGCGCATCTATTTACAGGATCCGGCCACCAACAGATTTGGCGATGGCCTCGGAGGCACCGCGCCAAACCAACGATTTACTTCAATGACAGACGGCATGAATACCGAAGGCGCCGGTGCGCTGGATTATGACGGTGATGGTGATCTGGACATATTTATAGATAATCACAATTACGGAATTGATATCCTTCAGAATGACGGGGCAGGGAATTTTACCCATGTAACCAGAAAGGCAGATAGCCCCAATCCTCCTTATAATGTAGGTGATCCCACTACATGGCCTTTGGGCCTTGTGCAGGATGCCACGGATGGAGACTATGGGTCAGCCACTGATTTTAATGATGATGGATGGGTAGATATCGTGGTGCGAAAGCGAGATCAGGTAGATCTTTTTACCAATATAGGAGGCAGTTTCCAGAATGGTGTGGATATAGACCAGGCCCTGAATGGCAATAAAGGAGCTGTGGCATTTTATGATTTTGACAATGACGGCGACTTCGATCTTTACTGGACCGAGAATGGGACCAATCAAATCCATCGGAATAACGGAGATGGAACATGGACAGGACTTGGAGCCGCCACGGGTATACCGGTCAATTTTCCAGGGCAGATTGAAGGTCTTGCTTGTGGCGATGTAGATAATGACGGGGACATAGATATCTTCCTTACAGGAGACAGTACAAGTAAGCTGTATTATAACCAGGGCGGGATGAATTTTGTGGATTCGGGACTCACCTTTAATGCAGCCGCGGGAGAGGGCTGTACATTTGTTGATATTGATCAGGACGGGGATCTTGATCTTTATACCAATAGAACAGGCAATAACAGGTTGTACATTAATAATTTAGGAATTATTGCCAGGGCAAATCACTTGTATATCGATATCACTGAAGATCGTGATGAATTTGGACTGATCAATAGTGAAGAACGCTTTGGGGTAGGGGCGACCTCCAAAATTCTTGATTGCGACGGCAATGTTATCTCGGGAACCCGGGAAGTGAATGGTGGATACGGTCATGGTACCCAGGCTCCGGGAAGAATTCATTTTGGACTTCCCAGTGGACCTCTTGTGCCTATCGTGGTTGAAGTGGCCTTTCCCAGGACCAGCTCCGGCAGGGTAGTGGTAAGGCAGCAATTAAGACCGATCGATTATTTTAACGGTAGCATTAACCTGCTTGATATATTCCCTGATTCTGCCAACCAACCGCCCGTAGCCACAGACGAATACTTCGCCATCCTTGAAGACAGTAATATAAATTTTGATCCCATGGCGGATAACGGTAACGGGGCCGATACGGATCCGGAAGGAGAACCCATGGAAGTGCTTTCAGTGACTCAGCCACCCAACGGCACTGCTGTTCTGAACGGTGATCAGACCATCACATATACCCCTGATCCGGGATTCTTTGGCAGTGACAGTTTTACCTACACGATCAGGGATAACGCCAACTGTACATTTACTGCTGAAGAAGACACAGCTACTGTCTATATCACGGTATTTGCGGATTCAGATGGAGATCTGGTAGCCGATGTGGCCGACTGGGACGATGATAACGACGGGATTTACGACGCATATGAATGCCCTGTAAGCATACTCTGGGTAACGAACACTCCGGTGGGAACCGAAGAACAGAATACCATTGATAAACTTCAAAATATAGGTTACAGTGTTACAGTAGTGGATGATAATGTGGGTGACAATGCGGATAATTACGATGTCACTTTTGTCTATGAAGATGCCAATAGCGGGGCTGTTTTGAGCAATGTTTCCAACCTGACTACTACTGCCAAAGGCGTGCTCACCAGTGAAACCTTTTTGCACGATGATCTTTTAGGGGCCAATACAGGTCAGACCAACAATACCAACCTGCTGAATATTACCAGCAATGTACATCCGGTAACCTATGGCCTGGCACTTGGTAATTTGGATATAGGTGATGCGTCATTTCATGCCAATAACCTAAGCTCTGGCACTGTGTTGGGAGAGCATCCCAACGGTCAGGTAGCCCTTGCAGTCTGGGAAAAAGATGATACTATGGATGTGGGCCTTGCCCCGGGGAGACGAGCCATTGTACCACACTCTAACTCCAATGGAGGTTATAACTCAGCAGGCGAAGACCTGTTGGTACGGGCTATATTGTGGACTGCAAGCAGGGCACTGAGTTGCGATTTGGA
>JBPEXP010000227.1:0-2535 GCA_052031475.1 Flavobacteriaceae bacterium
TGCTGATCGGATTGTAGAGTGATGAATTTTTGAGCATCCCCACTAAGACCGCAGACTCTTCGGTCTTGAGATTCACCGGTTCTTTGCCAAAATAGATCCTGGCCGCCGAGCGTATTCCATCGGCATTGTACCCGAAATCATAAATGTTCATATACATAGTTATGATCTCTTCCTTGGTGTACTGCCTTTCAAGGCGGATGGCTATAACCCATTCTTTGATCTTCTGGATGATCCTTCCAAGACCACCGGAAGGTCTCTTGGTAAAGAGCAATTTGGACAATTGCTGGGAAATTGTGCTCGCGCCGCCCCTTTGACCCAGGAATACCATGGCCCGGAGCGTCCCACGGGCGTCAATCCCGGAATGCTCGTAATAGCGTGCGTCTTCCGTGGCTACCAGGGCTTCAACCAAATTCTCTGGAAGGTTCCGATAGGAGACCGGGGTCCTATTGTCATCGAGATAAAATTTGCCCAGGGTCTCCCCATCCGAGGAGATGATCTCTGTGGCAAGGTTGGTCTGAGGATTTTCAAGGCGTTCAAATGTGGGCATCTCTCCAAAGGCGCCCCATGAGGCCAATAGGAAAAGCAGCATTACTGAAAGCAGGCCTGCGCCAAATAATATCCAGAAGCCTTTGATGAAAGGGAGAAAACTGTTGGTTTTCTTAGTATTTCTTTTTGCAGCCATTATTGTTCTCGACGTTCAATTTCAATTCCAACGTCTGTAATACCTTTTAAATTGTCTATACCTTCCACCTTGCCATTTTCTCGCATGGCGTGAGAGAGCTTTAATTTATATACGCCCGGATTGGAAAAAACGACGTTTTCCTTGTACCACAGCTTGTTCTCCAGAATGCTTCCGGCACCTTTTCCCAACCAGGTCCCGTCTGGTCTTGCCATTTCATACTCCAATGTGTCCCTGAAAACCTGATCATCCGGAGTACTCAGTTCTGCGATCAAAAAGAGGTTACTGAAAGGGAATGTATGATCATTTCTCACCATGATATAAATATCGTGAGGTGTTACCGAGTCCATTTCACTGATATTGAATTCCTTTTGATCATTCTTGCTCCAGGTCCCATTGGTGGTAGCCCGGTACTCAGAATACACTAGCTTGTCGCTGCAGGAGCCAAGAAGTGAAATAAGTAAAAGAATCATCAAACGACTGAAATTATTCATTTCGACTTTTTCGAGCTTCTTCTTTTTTTGGATTTATTACGTCTGTTACGCTTGGGCCTGTCAAAACGGGTAAGGCTGTCCTGGCCCACGGGATTCTCGAAGATCAGACCATCTCCCTTCACATTCTCTGCCGAATACTCTTCAAGGCTGGCCACTTTATCTTTGCTTTTGTTCAACTCCATGATCTGATGTACCTGCTCCTTGGTAAGGGCATGCCAGGTAGAAGGATCTTCCTTATACGAATACCACAGCACTCCTTTGAAAATATCTGCTTTCTGGCAGAAAGCAAGACCCTTTTCGGTATTTAGTTTTACATCCTGGGCCGGAAAGTCTTTGAGGGCCTCCATGTAAAGGTCTAATTCATAATTCAGGCAGCACTTGAGTTTTCCGCACTGGCCTGCCAGCTTCTGCGGGTTTAGCGACAGCTGCTGGTATCGGGCTGAAGAAGTGCTCACTGATCTGAAATCCGTCAACCAGGTAGAGCAGCAAAGCTCACGCCCACAGGAACCGATTCCGCCCAACCTCTGGGCTTCCTGCCGATACCCTATCTGCCGCATTTCAATCCGTATGGCAAAAGCCTTTGCCATATCCTTGATCAACTGTCTGAAATCTACTCTTTCCTCAGCCGTGTAATAGAAGGTAGCTTTGGAACCATCGCCCTGAAATTCCACATCGGAGATCTTCATCTGCAACCTGAGAAGGATGGCCATTTCACGGGAACGTTTCTTAACCTCCTCCTCCTTATTACGGCATTTCTGCCACTTGTCTATATCTTTTTGGGTGGCCTTTCTATAGATCTTAGGCAACTCGTCATCGTCTTTGACTTTCTTTCTGCGCATCTGAACTTTTACCAGCTCGCCCGTAAGGGTCACCATACCGATGTCATGACCAGATTTGGCCTGGGTAGCCACAACGTCTCCTATAGCTAAGGGGAGTTTGTCTACATTTCTGAAGAATTCCTTCCGACTGTTCTTAAAGCGCACTTCCACGCAGTCAAAAGGTTCTGTTCCCTGAGGAAGGGACATGTTGGAAAGCCAGTCGAACACGGTTAATTTGTTACAGCCGTCAGAGCCACAGGTACCATTGTTCCTGCATCCTCTTGGCTGTTCACCCGCAGCGGTTGAACAACTGTTACAACCCATATTTTTTATCTTGATTCGGCCGGTAAGATACCCGGATTCCGAAAAAGGTTCATAAATAATTCTTCACGGGTAAAGATAGCAAATACTTGAAGGCTTTTGAAAATACGACCAGAGTATTCTCTAAAAGAATAGAAATGTTTTGAGAATTAATTCTTAAATCGAAGCACAGGAGACCTGCCTTTCTTGAAGATCTTATTGCTGTACTCTTTTCCCTTCCTAA
>JBPEXP010000228.1:0-4183 GCA_052031475.1 Flavobacteriaceae bacterium
CTATAGTTTTGACGGCTTTGACGATTACATCCTGGCGCCCATTAACATGGAAAATCTATTTAATGTAGGAGATCCCGTTGCATTTTCACTTTGGATGAAATCTTCGGTCATGAACGTAGTATATTTTGATTTTGTTCTCGGCGGAGTACCAGGCGCAGGCCCGGTCTTTTTCGCCTCGGTCAGGGAGGGTGACGCAGGCAAGATCAGGGTAAGAGTCTATGCAGGTGCCCACGGTCTCTCGGACGTCAATGTTCTGGATGGTAATTGGCATCACATAGTTTGGGGAGTAGACGCCGGCGGTAATACATTTTTCTATGTGGACGGAGCGGCACAGAGCAGTTTGCCTACCATTGGAACAACCTCCGGCGAAACTGAACTGGTTTTCGGCGGAAGACTGGATCAGGCTCTACCTTTCGTTGATTTCTTTAGCGGGCAAATTGACGATATCAGAGTGTTTGACCGAGGACTCACCAGCGATGAAGTACAAACTTTATTTAATGAATGAGACTATCGTTTTGAAGAACTAATTGAGAGGAAAGGAAACTTTCCTCTTTTCTTTTTCATATTATTCTTATTAATCATAAATGACTTAAAATCAACCGTGATTTAAGCATTTAAAAAGTAAGAGTACTTTTTTACGGCAGTACACGATTTATACGCCGTTTTGTTTAATTTACAGGATTCATTCACCTGAAATACCATCTTGATCTATGAAAAAACCATACTTCCTCCTAATTGTGACTTGTTTGATGTTCTTCACTACCCAGGGCCAACGCAATTGGGACGCTGTTGACATCAAAACCGAAAAGGTAGCTGATAACATTTATGTTCTTTTCGGATCTGGCGGGAATATAGGACTGGCGGTCGCAGAAGATTATGCTTATTTGATTGACGACCAGTTTGCCCCCTTGTCTGAAAAGATCCTGGCAGCGGTCAGGCAGATCACAGATAAACCTATCCAGTTCCTGGTAAATACCCACTGGCACGGCGACCATGTAGGTGGAAACGCCAATTTTGCGCGGGGAGGCGCGGTTATCGTAGCTCACGAGGCTGTCCGGGAACGGATGTCAACCACGCAGCAGCGGCCAGGTGGCCGTGTTTCTGAGCCATCCCCCTACGAGGCCTTGCCCAAGCTGACCTATACAGACAAACTTACTTTCCACCTGGACAGTATCAGAACAATGAGGGTCATGCACGTCAGCCCTTCTCATACGGACGGGGACAGCTACATCTATTTTCCTGAAAGCAACGTCATTCACTTGGGTGATAATTTCTCCAATGGGGGTTATCCATTTATCGACCTGAACTCAGGAGGAGATGTAGACGGACTGATCCGCAACCACAACATGATCCTATTTATCATTGACGGGGAAACCAAAATCATCCCGGGTCATGGGCCGGTGACGGATAAAGCACAACTGGTAGCCTACAGGGATATGATCGTAACTATCAGAAACCGCGTTAAAAAAGCCAAGACTTCAGGGAAGACCCTGGAGGAGACACTGGCTTTGGGCCTGAGCAGTGAATGGGACGCAGAATTTGGCCAGGGTTTTATTGATGCCAAGGGCATCGTTTCATCCATCTATTGGAGTTTGGAAGAATAGCATTCAGTGATCACCTTCTTAAAGCTCCCGAAGTATCACCTTCCATCAGACTCAGTACATTATCCAGGGATACCAGGTTGACGTCTCCCGGTACTGTATGTTTCAGGGCACAGGATGCCGAAGCGAAGTTTAAAGCCTGCAGATCGTCATAATGTAGCAGCCCATAGATCAGCCCTGAAGCAAATGCGTCCCCGGTACCCACCCGGTCCACTACGTGGGTGATATTCAGCATCTCGGTTTTAATATACGCTTCTCCATTCCACATTTTACCCTGTATCTGCTGATGGGAAGCGCTGATAGATTTCCTAGTCTTTCCCACTACCTTTTTGATCTTAGGAAATGCATTCATCAACTCTATGGCAGAATTGCGGAATTTACCGCCTTGCTCACCCAACCCGAACATTTCCTTAATACCTCGTGTACTGGTAATCACTATATCTGTGTTTTTGACCAGATCAGGCATCACTTCCTGCATGGTCTTCCCATACTTCCACATATTGCTGCGTGAATTAATATCACCCGATACCGGTATGTCCAATTTATTTGCAGTCTTTATGGCATCCAGGCAGCACATGGCGGCCCCTTCCGAAATAGCCGGGGTAATACCGGTCCAGTGAAACCAGTCGGCATCTTTTAGCACCTCTTCCCAGTTTACCATGGAAGGTTTTATTAGGGAAAAAGAAGAACCTTCCCTTTCATAGATGACCTCACTGGGCCTGTGCACGGCGCCTTTTTCCAGGAAATACTTACCAATCATATCACCTCCGTAGATGACATGTTCAGTGCTCAGCCAATGTTTCCTTAAGAATTGAGTAGCCGCTTTTCCGAGGGCATTGTCAGGAAAACGGGTCACGTGGGCCGCTTTCATACCCAGGTAGGCCAGGGATATGGCAACATTTGCCTCTCCTCCACCATATACAAGTTCTAAATGAGATGCCTGAGCGAATTTAGAATAACCCGGAGGTGAAAGGCGCATCATAACTTCACCAAATGTGATCGCTTTTTTTGCCATGATTATTTGTTTTGATATGAGTTTACAGTTATTGTTTTTCTACGCAACATTAGAGATTGCCGTTTTTCTCTTTCCAGGCATAGAATGCCTTTAAATTCTTCTGATCAGTAGGTGGATAAAGTCCTAGAATTGTTTTGCCTGCATTGACTTGCTGCAATACAAAATCTTCGTATAGTGTCATGGCCAATGCCTCATCTGCGACCTCGTCGGCCAAATGGGATGGGATAACAATGACGCCGTCATCATCGCCAACTAACATATCACCAGGGAAGACGGCCACGTCTCCACAGCCAATCGGAACATTGATATCTATGGCCTGGTGCAGTGTGAGATTTGTAGGGGCCGACGGCCTGCAGTGATAGGATGGCATTGCCAACTCCGCAATTTCAGCTGAGTCTCGAAATCCACCGTCGGTAACTATTCCGGCAGCACCTCGTTTCATCAGTCGGGTGGCCAGGATAGATCCGGCAGAAGCAGCCCGGGCATCCTTCCTGCTATCGATGACCAGCACATGACCTTCCGGACATTGCTCTACGGCTACTCTTTGAGGGTGCTCCGGATCTTTGAACACCTCAATGGGATTAAGGTCTTCACGGGCTGGGATGTAACGAAGCGTAAATGCAGCTCCTACCATTTTTTGGCGGCCAGGTCTCAATGGATGGACGTTTTGAATAAACTGATTGCGAAGTCCTCTTTTGAATAAGCTAGTGGCAATAGTAGCCGTACTGACCTTGCTCAGTTTTTTTGCTGTTTTTTTGGATATTTTAGTCATAATAATTGTTGGTATCATGCCCTTAGGAATGATTCTGTCCTTAATTTATTTTTTGAACTTCATAAAGAGTCATAAAGATTTTAGTCCTTTCAAGTTCTGCCTTAAAACTTTTTCTGCATCCTCATCTGCCCGATGCCCCAGGATTCCCCAGGGACCTGTAAAGCCTGAATCAATCAATAAGTTGATCATTATCTTCTCATGGCTGCCTTGCCCGATGGTTAGGATCTTCTCGCCTCCGGGAAGCATGCCATTTACATTGACCGCCGATAGATAAGGCGTAATTATTTTTACCAGGCCTGAAAATTCTTCGATATGTTTATGAGCGTGATGAAAATTGTAAACCAGACTCATATTATAATGAGGTAAGGCTTTGATGATCTCCAATTGATTAAGCGGATCTCCAAACCAGCCACTGTGGTTGTAAAGCGCCAACTCGCAGTTCTGCTTTCTGGCCTTGTCTGCAATTACCTCAACCATTTTTACAGCTTTCTCGAGTGCTACGTCCTGATTCAGACCTTCAAAAAAATTCTGATTAAAGCTGAGCCAGAAAGTAGTTTCGAGATCAAGGCTATCCACGATTTGAAATATTTTTTGGTTAGAAGGGCTTAGCCGGGGCGGATCATCGCGTTTGGTGTTCAGCCACAGCCAGACGGCTATAATTTCGATATCATTTTCCTGGGCTAGTTGCAATTCCTCATAAGTTTTATCCAGATCTTCATCGCGCCAGTCATAGGCGTATTTCTCAAATCCAATTTCTTTGATCATATCAATTCGCTGCTGCGGTGTCCGATCTAA
>JBPEXP010000229.1:0-1779 GCA_052031475.1 Flavobacteriaceae bacterium
GTGGCCGTAGAAACATAGTCGTCTTGACCCTGCCTCTTCACACGGATCTCCGTGGGACCCATGCGATATTTAACAGGGACCTGTGCATAGGTGAAAGCCAGCGTGCCCTTTTCAAGATGTACCTTCCGCTCGTTGCCTTCTAAATCCACAAAAGAAAAACTGGTGTCTTCTTTTAATAGTTCACTTTTGCTGAGCATGCCGGGATGGAAAGCAACCAGGCCTTTCCTGACGGATATACCCAATTCACCGATCCTGCTGAGGATATCCTCTTTTACCTGCCCTGTCATTCCGGGTTGCTGCGCTCCCTTGGTTGCCGGTGTATGAGAATAGGGATCCGTTGGAAATGCACCGTACAATTCAGGTGATTTGTGCATGCCCACACCTTCATTGATTTCGTAATAATGGTTTATCAGTCCCGAAATGATGTCTTTGTCAGCATCATTATCCTGGGCCGCCTGGCAGCTTTCCTGTACGGCCAGCAACAACTTGGAAACCATATGCCAATAGATAGAGCCCAGGCCTTCATAGCCAAAGAATGTACCTGATCTTCCGGTGAACGACTTATGGTCGAAGACCTCCTCAAAAAGCTCCAGAACCTTTTCTCGATCGCTTTTTACTAACCGGGCATATTGATCCGGCAGGTGGTCCAGTGCTTTTTTCAGGTCATCGGCGTTATTAAATGCCCCATTAAAATGAAATACCCCCTCAACATCTTTCTCGATGATAGAATGGTCCTGATCTTCTAACAAACGAACAAGAAGTTGCGAAGACCGGACCCCTCCAGGCGGCACATTGTTCTTTACCATGAATCCCGGCAAGTTTTTGTCTGGATATAATAGGTAACTGTATTGATCTTTCCTGTAGAGTGCGCTGTTTTTTAGACTGTTGAGCAATTCCAGACTTTGCTTAGCAGACAAGTAGCCGGAACTCAGGACGGCCACCTGGCCCTCCAGCATTTCGCTGAGATATGAAACCGAAATTTCCTCCTCACTGTCAACAGACATGAGATTATAAGCGTGATACATGGCATCTTCCCTGCAGTTGGCATCAATGCTGTGATCCGTAAATTTCAATGTTAGGGCTACAAAATCCTGTAATTCCTGTCTTTTCACCGGCTTTTTCTTACCGCTGAAAGCTTGGCGGTAAATTTTCCATCGGTAGTGCCCACCAGCCCTTCCAAGGCCATCCACCATAGTCTTTCGATCCTTGTTCGAGAATTGACCAGACAATAGATCCTTATGTGAATCTAAAACTTGGTGGATACTTTCAAAAAACTCAAGAAGTTCCTCAGAGATCAAGACTTCTTCAAAATCACTTCTTCCAATTACATCTTCTACAAAACTCAAAAAACGCCTCATGTAGTAAAGTGTCACCATGGATACCCCATTGCCCACCAAGGCGTTGTTGGCATCATTCCATTCTGGTCTCTGAGTATTGAGCCATATTCCGGCTTCAGGAATAAAGTTGGAGATCTTGGCCAAGAGGGTGGCCAGCAGTTTCTCGATCATATTGACGCAATAAATCCCCGATGACCGATCCTGTATTAGTGCTCCGTCTGCTCCTAGCTGGGCCCTTCGGCTTCGGATCTGCCGATCCAACTCCTCGTCAAAATCTATGGTGTCTTTCGGATTTTCAAGAATTTCCTCATAAGGTTTGATCTTATAGGGTACGTTGGCATAGACAAAAATATCCTGCTTAAAATAGGTTTGCAGCTTAGACGGGTAGTAGTCCCTAATTATTTCCAGGAACTTTAATAGATAGATCAGTTGATGGTCGCCC
>JBPEXP010000023.1:0-4892 GCA_052031475.1 Flavobacteriaceae bacterium
GTTTTGGTGAATTTGACTATGAAGAATACCAGAAACGCGGGGAGGCCTACCTGAAAGAATGGAGCAAGGAATTTCAGCAAAATTTTGATGAGGAATGGGCTGAGAGTATGAAGGAATGGGGCGAGCAATACAAGGAAAATATGAAGGAATACGAGAAAACGCGCGAGGAATACCGGGAAGAGCGTGAGGCCATGCGCGAAGAGCAGAGACAGATGCGAGAGGAGATGAGACAGGAAGTTGAAGAGCATCGTCAGAAGGCCATGGAAGAAAGGGAAAAGGCGCGTGAAGAAGTTCGCAAAGCCAGGGAAGAACAGCGGCAAATACAGCGTAATGTCATCATTGCAGGAGAGAAATCCGACGCCCCCAGGATCTACTATCCTTCCTCCGGGGGAAAGACCGGAAAGTACCGGGTAAAAAGAACCATCCGGATCAAGATGCCAAAATCTGTAAAACTGAAAATGAATGTCCGCCATGGAGAGGTAAAACTGGCGGAGAATATGAGCAACATCCATGCAACCTTGTCTTATGCAAGGTTGCTTGCCTCTACTATAGATGGAGAACAGACCCATATCCTGGCATCTTATACCCCGGTAAGCGTCCAAAACTGGAATCTGGGTACACTCAATACCAGATATTCCGGCGATATAGATCTGAAAGATGTCAATTACCTGGTCCTGGATGCCACATCCTCTGAGGTATCTATAGAGCGATTGCTAAAAAGCGCCACTGTGAAGAATGATTTGGGAAAGGTATATATCCGTTCGGTGTCCCCGGACTTTGACGAAATGGATATCTATGTGCAAAATGGCCAGTTGCAATGTGCCTTGCCGGAAACGCCCTATCAAATACTGGCACAGGGTTCACAAAGCAGTTTCAGCTATCCTCAGCAACTAAAACTCAAAAAAACAGCCGACCAAAGTAAGACGGTACTGAAAGGATTTTATCTTGACGAGAATGCCAATAAGAAAATTGTAATCAACTCCAGATTCAGTGAAATCAAACTCCAGGAATGATCATTCCTTTAAGATCAGGGTTCCGAAGATATCTGCATCTATCCACCCCTGGTTCTTATCTTCCCCCGGTACAAATACCGAACCGATGAAATTTTCCCTCTCTCTACTTCCGTCATTATCGCAATAGGCAAGGGCAAAACCTATTTTTTTATTCTTTTTCAATACTACCGGTTGATTACTTCCTTCATCCAGATAATTATCTGAATAAATTCGGATCCTGATCTCCCAAAGACTGATCTCCCCGTCTGTATTGATACTGGATTCTACATGCTCATTGTACAGTCTGGGCTCCCTGTCCGGACCTATATCCACTACATTGCCGTCTATGGCCACATGATAGGCAAAGGCATTATGGCTGTATTGGTGCAGACCGCCGGAATTATCCTCATCGATAAAGATTTCTACACAATCATCGTCCCAATAACGCTTCAGGGGATCTTTTCGTTGATCGTAGAGGATATCATCCGTAATTTCTACTAAGAGATACAGATAATCCTCATCCCAGCTCAATTTGTAACGGCCCCTGAAATCCTGGTGATCAAAGGCCTCACCCATCCAGATCTGATCAATGGCATACCACTGCGACAGGTTCCAGGCATTTTCTGTGGCTACACCGTCAATTTTGATGGGATTGGACGTCTTGTATACTTCAAGGATCTGATGATCCTCTTTGGTTCGCGGACCACCACAGGCTGCAAGAGCCATAAGGAGGCATAGCAGGATAATGCGATACATAGTTCATAGGTTTGGGGTTACTATGAAGTTACACAGGTAAATTCTTATTCCAAGATACAATTTTATTCTTAATCATGGCATCGAGCCCCATCTGCACACAGGCAGCTGCTCTAGCCCCGGTAATCGCATTGGAGGCCGGCTGTTCTCCGGAATAGATCGCATCTCTGAAATCCATTAATGCCTGTTTGCTGGGATCGCTGTGCTCAATTCTTAATTCGTAAGCTTCCTGTGTATTCCAGCTCGCTGTGGCACCTGATACTCCGTCTACAATATCTTTCTCGGTTTCTGTTCCTGATTCAGGGTAAAACCACGCTTTGTCATAGCTAAGTGCCAGCGTTCCCTTGTCGCCCAATACTTCAATACGGTAATCGTCCTTGGCATTGCTTGTCAGGCAAGTAAATTTGGCCTTTACCCCGTGAGGGTAGGTATATATGAGGTGTACATTGTCATACGTTTCACGGCCATCCTTCCAATAATCTACACCTCCCACACCCATGGCGTTCAGAGGATTGGATCCCAGGACCCAGTTGGTAAAATCCAACTGATGAGAACATAGTTCCGCAACCAGACCTCCGGAGAATTCACGGTACATCCTCCAATTGATGATCCTTTCCAAATCTTCGCGTGGTACGGGTCTCCGCCAGTCTCCATGCCTGTTCCACTGGCATTGGATGGCTGCAATCGTACCCAGATTTCCTTCCTGTATCCAATTGACTGCGTGGGTATACAATCTGGAACTATGGTATTGGTGCCCGGTCTGAAAGATTTTAGATGACTCACCGCATTTATTGAGAAGTCTGGAGATGCCTTTATAACCTTTTACCAGTGTTTTTTCACAGTAAACATGTTTACCCGAATCCAGAGCCTCAAGTGCCATTTCCTCGTGTAGGTAAAAGGGTGTTGCAATTATGACCGCATCAACCAGATCACTGTCAAGTAATTCGCGGTAATCGCTGTAGGAAGTAAACGGATTTGTGGCCAGCTTTTCTGCAGTTTTAAGCCGAAAAGGCAATATATCACAGCAGGCCGTGAGATGGAGGCCATCGATCTCCGAAATATAGGGTATAAGACCGGCACCCCGGTCTCCTGTACCGATTATGCCAATATTGATTTGATCCTTTGAATAGCCCAGAGATGCGAAAGGGGTGGAAGCAGACTGCAAAAGTCCCATTCCCAGAGTCCCCAATCCTGTCGCTTTAATAAAATTTCTACGCTTCAAATTCAATCAAATTTTCGGTTCCCATCCTGGTTCATATTCCCTTCCCCATAATTCCATGGCCCTGGGATTATCCAGAATTTTCCCTGTCTTAGAATCAATGTTCAGGGTTTCACCCATGTCATGTGCCAAGTTTCCAAGATGGCAGAGCAGGGTGGAGGTAGCTGCGTCTTCAATCGGGGCATTCAAGACTTCATCAGTTCTTATGGCATTGAAGAAATTGGCTATATGCATGGCATCCAGGTCACCACCGCCCATAGTATCAATAGTAGCACTGACTCCTTGTTCAAACTCAAAGCGAATCGGCCTGCCATCCAGACCGTAGAGTTTATATCCCTCACGGCTTAGCTCAATGGTACCTTTGCTGCCGTAAATGGTGGCGCCCCTACCGGGTTGTTCAGGTTTAATGAGTCCGCGGCTGTGCCCGGTCCAGGTAATGAATTTATTTCCTTCAAAAGTAAAGGTCGTCTGCATATTGTCCGGGAATTCCCAGTCGTCATCGTAGGAGTATTTACCACCAAAAGAGGTCACGGTTTCAGGATTTCCAACTCCGAGGGCCCAGCGGCAAATATCGATCTCGTGAGTGCCATTATTGTGGATTTCACCCGTGCCCCACGCCCTGAACCAATGCCAGTTGTAAGGATGAATATTGTCCCGATAAGCCTGCCTGGGAGCCGGGCCCTGCCATAGATCCCAGTCGAGGCCGGATGGCACGTCTATGATATTACCTGTTCCGATGTTCTCGCGATTGTTCGAATAATAGGCTTCCCCCTTGTATACTTCGCCAATAACTCCATTTCTGATATCGTCAATGGCCCTCATAGAGGTGATGGCCGATCGTTGCTGGTTCCCCATCTGGACCTTTTTACCGTATTTCCTTTGAGCCGCTACCAGCATGGCATTTTCTTCCGGATTATGGCTGCAGGGTTTTTCTACATAGACATGCTTATCGGCCTGCAGACCTGCAATAGCCATCGGGGCATGCCAGTGCTCCGGAGTGGCGATGAAGATGGCATCCACATCCTTATCTTCAAGGATCCGCCTGAAATCTTTTTCGTTTTTAGGTATATAGCCCAATTCCGTTTCACACCAGGCATTGTGTTCTTGTAGTATAGCCTCATCTACGTCGCAGCTGTAGAGGATCTTGGCGTTGGGATATCTGGATATTCCCTGGCAGAGGGCCTTTGCCCGGCTTCTTACACCGATGACTGCAACATTGATCTGCTCATTAGGACCCTTTTTTCCAGCCTGCAGCATGTGAGGATAGAGTGATGGGGCCAATACTAAAGCCGTGCCACCCAGGGTGGTATTCCGGATAAATGATCTCCTGCTTTTCATTCTGTTTCTTTATTGATGGGTCTGATTTTGATGTTTTTAAAAGCCACCCGGTCGCCGTGGTCCTGCAATAGGATGGGGCCGCTCTCAGCTTCGCCAAAGTTGGGCCAGATCCTGTACTTACTTTCTGAGACCAACTTTCTAAAATCTTCGGAACCGCGCTCAAATTCCAGGACCTTCATCCCATTGAGCCAGTGCTCTACTTGACGGTCTACGGAAAGGATGCGCGCATGATTCCACTCGCCGATAGGGTTTACGGGTTTGTCAGGATGTGCCTTGATCAGGTCGTAGAGTGAAGCGAGTGTCCTGCTTCCCTCGTGATTGCCCAATTTTGCGTCCGGATGCACTGCATCATCCAGGATCTGATATTCAAGTCCTATTGCGGATCCTTCCCCTTGGTTCAGATCGGTATCTACATAGTACTTAATTCCGCTGTTTGCCCCTTCGGTCAGTTTAAATTCAAGCTGCAGCTCAAAATCTTCAAATTCTTCAAGGGTAACGATGTCGCCCCCGGCAGCCGATTCGGCCCCTCCGCTGGCAAGTACGATCAACTCACCATTTTCAACAATCCAGCCCTTTTTAGGAAAATGATC
>JBPEXP010000230.1:0-1703 GCA_052031475.1 Flavobacteriaceae bacterium
GTTGGGGCTTTGGCCTTCTGGGTGAACTCAGGAATATTTACACTTTTTTGATAGCACTTGTCCTCATCACCATTCAAATGCTGATCAGCAAATGGTGGTTGAGTAAATATCACTACGGCCCCCTGGAGTGGATCTGGAGAAGTCTGACACATTTCAAGCTTTACCCCCTGGCCCGCACTCAATTTAAAAGGGTTGCCGGTAAATGATAAACACTTGGAGAATGGCACTTTGACAACAGTTTTTCTGACTTACTCAACATTGCATGCGCTTCATCGATTTTTTTCAAATATAATTTTCCCGACGCCGTTTTTTAGTTGTTAAAAAAGGTTCCCCAAAGCCTTCAAACCTACTTATATGAATAACCTGTGGCGACATGCTTCGTGGAAGAGGTATATGGCATTCTCAGTTGGCGTATTACTGATACTCATTGTATTTAATTTCTATGGCTTATATACCAACCGATTTTACTTTTTTAAGGTAGACAATTACATATTTCCACTTTTAACTATAGTACATTTCTCCTTTCTACAAGCCTTACAGATTAGGATAAGCTCAGACTATGAAGGTGACGTTCAATTGAGAAACCTAGAATTTGCTATGTATGCTATTTTACTTGTCTACGTCTTTAAGGTGTTGGATACGGTCTACATACTACAAAGCTATACGGATTTTGCAGCACAGGTGATGCCCGATACCTTTCTTCCCATCGGTACCGTGATGCTTGCCTTGCAACTCTTGCTGGTAATTTTAACCGCTCTTGCATTTGTTTATCGAAGACAGATGATAGGACGCTATAATATGGATCAGATTAATGACAAACTCGATTCCTGGCAATAACCAGGTACTCTTGTGTTATGGCAAAAAAATCCCTGACCAGACGGTCAGGGTTTTTTTATACAAGTTGATGCCAGAAATACTATGATGCCCCGGGCTGCCCTCCTTTCTACAACTTGCTGATATAGCTTCCGTAGAGGTCTTTGAATTGCAGGCCTTTGCGAAATCGGTGCTTGCTCAGCTTTTTGTGAACTACCAATCCCCACAGAAGGAACTCTTTCATAAAATAAACCTCCTGATCACTTACCTCTGGCTGATACTCCCTGATTAATGAATTTAATGCCGGGATGCTGTTAAGCCTGTCCTGGTATTCTGCATTGCTCAAATCATCTAATAGCTCAAATCCGTCCCCTTCAAAAAACCAAAGGATCAAATTATCATAGGGAGATTCTGCGTCCTTGTGTTCCAATTTCTTGATATCGGGAAAATAACTGGCGAACAGGGATTTGATTGCATCTTCAATCAGGATGCCGGCAACTGTGTCGGCGCCTTCCTGTTCCCCTTCATAGACCAACTCAATCTTTCCGGTAATGGATGGAATAACCCCCATAAAATCGCTAAGTCTCACTGAGGTATTCTTTTCACCGGAAAGCAGGATCCTCCTTTCTGCTGTGCTTAAGAGGTTTTCAAAAGCCGTAATACTGGTTCTGGCGCTAACCCCGCTTTTTGAATCCACATATTCACTCTTCCGCGCTTCAAAGCTGATCTGTTCGAGTAAGATCTTAGCCAGCTCCGGAACGTAAACCACGGAGTTCTGAAAAGGATCTGTCTGCGCTTCCTGCTCCGTAATCTGTTTAGCCACCTGGATCTCTTCCGGATAATGGGTCAGTATCTGGGATCCTATCCTGTCCTTCAGCGGAGTAACTATA
>JBPEXP010000231.1:0-13740 GCA_052031475.1 Flavobacteriaceae bacterium
CCTGGCGGCTTTAGGCCTACCTTTTGATACATCTTATGCCAGTGACGCGATCGCAATTCGGTTTGTATTGAATTTGACCGATGGCCGGACTTTTACCAATTCAGATGTTACCGGTACGGTACAGGGAGGTTCTTTCTTTGCCTCTCCTTTCGCTTACCAGGCAAACATCGTATGTCCGCCTAAAGCAGGGACCATTGGTACCTGGACTGTGGATATGCAGGATTCTTTTGGTGACGGTTGGAACGGAGCACAGCTTGACGTGACCATTGACGGTACTACTCAAAGTTTCCTGGTTAGTGAAGCTCAGGGCTTTACTAATACAGAGACCTTTGATATCACTGCAGATAACCAAACACTGTCTATTATTTACAGGGCAGGTGATTTTGACGGGGAGAACACCTTCCAGGTGACCAATCCAAACAGCATTGAGATCATCAATGCCGGACCATCACCACCCGTTGATACTGAATTGCTGGATTATTGCTCAGATTTTTAATCACAGCACTTAAATCATAAACAAAAGGCCATCTCAAAAAGATGGCCTTTTTGATTAATATCATAAAGATTGACCACACATTTTAATACTTTTGCATTCCACTCAACAGATTGAATTCATGGCTAAATTTAAGCTGATACTACTGGTTTTGTGCCTGACCATAGGCTGTAAACCAGAAGCTAATAATGTAAGCGACGCAACTACCAAGGTTGAAGATGAAGAAGCTCAGGTGTTGTTTCAAAAATTGGACGTTAAACAGAGCGGCCTGGAGTTTTCCAATCGTATTCAGCACGATGTGTCGACCCGTGAAAACCTCTTTGACTACGACTACTTTTACAACGGGGCCGGCGTGGGCCTGGAAGATTTGAACAACGACGGATTACTGGATGTGTTCTTCTGTGGTAACCAGGTAAACAATAAACTATTCCTCAACCAGGGTGATCTAAAATTTACGGAAGTATCATCTTCGGCCGGTATTCAACAGGGTAATGGCTGGTCTACCGGGGTTACTTTTGCAGACATCAACCAGGACGGCTGGATGGATATCTACGTCACTCAGGGCGGCCCCAGGCCTCCTGAAGAAAGGAAAAACCTTTTGTTCATCAATCAGAAGGACGGAAGTTTTACCGAAGAGGCGGAAATATTTGGTCTGGCTGATACCGGTATAGGAACTCAATCTGCATTTTTTGATTTCGACCAGGACGGTGACCTGGACTGTATCGTAATGAACGAAAATGAACTGTATGGGGTAGATCCCATCAATTTGTTCAGGATCCTTGATGAAAACCCAGACCTTCAGTATCACAACAGTTCTCATCTCTATCGGAATGACGGTGGAAAGTTCACAGATATTACCAAGGCGGCCGGTATAGAACGGCCCTTTTTTGGCCTCGGGCTGTCTATCAGCGATATTAATGAAGACGGATGGCTGGATATCTATATGGCAAGTGATTACTTTATTCCCGATGCCCTGTTTATCAATCAGGGAGACGGTACTTTTGAGGATCGCATTAAAGATTACACCCAGCAAATTTCTTATTACGGCATGGGAGTGGATATCGCCGACATTAATAATGACAACCTCCAGGACATTTTTGTACTGGATATGGCTTCCAGCGACCACGTGCGTTCCAAGACCCTGATGGCTTCCATGAGCACCGGCAGGTTTGATTATCTGGTTAATAAGGCCAATTTTCATTACCAGTACATGTTCAATTCGCTGCAGTTGAATGCCGGAAACAATCATTTCAACAACATTGCACAGCTTTCGGAAATATCTAATACGGATTGGAGTTGGGCTGTTATTTTATCAGACTTTGACCACGATCAGAACAAGGATATCTTTATTTCTAACGGCTATAGACGATATGCACTGGACAATGACCTGCAGCGCAATGTATTTGCAGCCAAACAACAGTACAGGGGACAAGTACCCATGGAAGTAAAAGATCAGTTATACAACCAGATGCCTTCAGAGAAGTTGCCCAATATCCTTTACAGAAACATGGGCGATCTTCAATTCAAAGACATGGCCCAAAAATGGGGAATAGGAGATTTTTCATTCAGCAATGGGGCTGCAAGCGGAGACCTGGACAATGACGGGGATTTAGACCTGGTTGTCAATAATATGGATGAAAATGCCTTTCTCTACAAGAATCTCGCTGCCGATAATCAAATGGGAAATTATCTGAAAGTAGATTTAAAAGGCAGGCTATCCGAATCATTTGCCAAGGTCCAGATATACTATGAAGATCAAAAGCAAATAGTAGAGGCCCGCCGCGTTAGGGGCTACATGTCCTCCTTAGATGATTCAGCACATTTCGGACTGGGTTCCATTGATCAAATAGACAGCATTACGGTCCAGTGGCCTGGTGGATTGGCAGAAAGCCGGTATAATATCAAGGTTAATCAAACACTGGAATTCAAGGAGGATGACGCACAGACGCCGCTGCAAAAGAAACATGTTGGTAAGACACTGTTTACAGTTGCTGATAAGCTGGGTCTGGATTATAAACACACTGAAAATCCCTATGACGATTTTGAGAAAGAAATCTTACTCCCCTACAAGCAGTCTGCCATGGGACCATCCATTGCCAAAGCAGATGTGAACGGGGACGGATTGGAAGATATTCTACTGGGTGGTGCTTCCGGCCAGGCTACCAGCCTGTATCTGAACCGGGGCAGTGGCTTTGTCCGTCAGAACGTAGCCGATTTCCAATCAGATCGGGCGTTCGAAGATATGGAGGCCGCATTTTTTGATCTTGAAGGCGATGGTGACATGGATCTCTATGTGGTAAGCGGTGGCAACGAACATGCGGAATACTCATCACTTTATACAGACCGGGTCTACATCAATGACGGACGAGGGAATTTTAGCCGCAAGGCCATGGCCGAGCTCTCTAAATATCCTAAAAGTGGAAAGACGGTCCAGGTCATCGATTTTGACCGGGATGGCGACCATGACCTCGTGGTGGGCAATCGCATTATTCCCCAGAACTATCCTAGGCACAGCGCCTCTGCACTTTATGAGAATGTTTCAGGCGAATTAAAAGAGGTAACTGCCGAAAAAGCAGCCGGACTTCTGGATTTTGGCATTATCAACAAGATCATTTCCACCGATGTAGACAATGATGGCTGGCAGGATCTAATAGCCGTTGGTGAATGGACCCCTATTGGTATTTTTATGAACCGGCAGGGAAGTTTTGTGTTGAAGGAGAACAATGGGGCTTCAACAGAAGATCGCGGCTGGTGGTTTACCATAGAAGAAACTGATGTGAACAATGATGGCCTTAAAGATTATGTGGTGGGCAATGTGGGACTTAATATCAAGTTCAAATCAAGCCGTGAGAAGCCATTTAAGATATTTTCCACGGACTTTGACGACAATGGGACCAATGACATCGTTTTAAGCAAAAAGTACCACGGCACCTATGTTCCGGTGCGAGGCAGGGAGTGTTCTTCCCAGCAAATGCCGTTTATAAAAGAAAAGTTTCCCACCTATTCTGAATTTGCCAATGCCAGTCTCACTGATATCTATGGCGAAAAACTAAACGTATCCTATGAAAATGAGGCCACTGAATTCAGGAGTATCTTATTGCTCAACCTGGGAGATGGCAATTTTGAAACCCGTGTATTGCCCGTGGAAGCTCAATTATTTCCAACCCTGGATATCATTACCTATGATATTGACAAGGATGGATTTGAAGATCTGATCCTTTCCGGTAATATCTATGAGACCGAAGTGGAAACTCCCAGATTAGATGCTGTTTCGGGCCTTGTATTGCTGTCGAACCGGGAGAACAACTACGTACCTGTCCCCTACCACCAATCCGGGCTTTATCTGAAGGGGAATGTAAAATCTACGGAAATGGTAAACCTTCAGGGCGGCCAGTATTTACTCAGCGCCAAAAACAACGGTGCCGTAGACGTTTATAAATTCAATGGCGATCATGTGGACTCAATGAACAAATCGCTCTAACTAATGGCAGAGTCTTCTCAAATCTATGGCATAAGAGCTGTGATAGAGGCCATCCGATCCGATGAATCCATTGATAAAATATTCATTCAGAAAGGACTGCAGGGTTCTTTGGTCAGGGAACTGGAGGAACTGCTAAAAAGCAATCAGATCAATCACAGCTATGTACCGGTAGAGAAATTGAACCGGTTGAATTCCAGGAATCACCAGGGAGTCATCGCCCAGATCTCCCCCGTTAGGTTTACCGATCTTGAAGACATGGTGGCTGCAGCCCTGGCTAAGAACAAAAAAGCTGCTTTCTTATTGCTAGACCAGGTAACCGATGTCCGGAATTTCGGGGCCATTATCCGAACGGCCGAATGTGCCGGAGTAGATGGTCTCATCGTACAAAACCGCGGCTCGGCTCCGGTAAACGCAGATACGGTAAAAACTTCGGCGGGTGCTGTTTTTCACCTGCCCATAGCCAAGGTAACTCATATAAAAGATGCTATCTACTACCTGCAGGGAAGTGGGATACAAGTGGTTGCAGCTACAGAAAAGACCCGGCAAAGCCTTTATGAGGTAGATCTGTCAATACCTACGGCCATCATCATGGGATCTGAGGAAAGCGGTATCTCGCCCTCCGTCCTTAAATTGGCAGACCAAAAGGCCAAGATTCCCTTAATGGGCGCTACTGATTCATTAAACGTTTCGGTAGCCTGCGGAGTTGTCTTGTATGAACTGTTAAGACAACGCAAGGTTGATCAAGCCTGAGAGTCGTCCTTTCTCGCCTTTTTGTAGTGATATTTGATCTGAAGTGATGTTTCGTCTGAAGACATTTCGCCTTCAGGTTTTTCTATGAAATTGCCTTGCTCGTCAAAGTGTTTCATGAACTCGTCTTCTTCCCCTGAATATCCTTCATCTTCCCATGCGTACTTTTTAAGGGGTGGTACTTCTGTTTTAAATATTAGAGCGAAGGCCAATCCTGTGAGAAAACCGGATAAATGGCCCTCCCACGAGATTCCATCCACGATCGGGAAAATATACCACAGCAGACTTCCGTATATAAAAACAACAAGCAGAGAAAGGGCTACCAACCTGAAATGGCGTGTCAGGATCCCTTTAAAGAAAATAAAACTGGCAAGGACATAAATAAGTCCGCTCGCACCTATGTGATATGAAGGTCGGCCAATAAGCCAGGTTAGAAAACCGGAAAGGAGTATACCCAATACGATGACCCGTAAAGCGGCGTTTCGGTAAAAATATACCAGGGCGCTGCTAAGAATGGCAATAGGCAGGGTATTGTTGTAAAGATGTTCCAGCGACCCATGAAGAAACGGGCTAAATATAATTCCCCTGATACCTTTAAGCGTTCTGGGATATATTCCAAAGTCATTGAGATTTACCTGGAATTTAACCTCGACCCAAAAAACGGTCCACATTGAAAGTACTGCAAACATGGGCAATAACAACACCCCGGGAGAAAACTCAAAATATCGATGTGAAGACATATGCAGTCTGATTATATGCAGTATAGCAATATTCCGGCCATTTAGTAAAATACGCTAATTTGTCAGGTTTATTATTCAGCAGTCGAATTTATAACCCATTATATAGCGGCTCATTTCATAAATTTACGCTATGAATGAACCACTTGCGGAAAGGTTAAGACCAGGTAATCTGAAGGAGTTTATCAGCCAGGAGCACCTGGTGGGTGCACAAGGGGCACTCACCAGGCATATAGAAAAAGGCATGATCCCCTCTCTGATCCTGTGGGGTCCTCCGGGCACTGGAAAAACCACGTTAGCCCATATTATAGCCACTGAAAGTCAGCGTCCTTTTTATTCACTGAGTGCTATTAACAGCGGCGTTAAAGATGTCCGAGATGTCATTGATAAAGCCAAGCAATCAGGAGGCTTGTTTACCACCAAAAATCCAATCCTCTTTATAGACGAGATCCATCGTTTCAGCAAGTCTCAGCAAGACTCCCTGCTGGGCGCAGTAGAAAAAGGCTGGGTAACCCTGGTGGGCGCTACTACGGAAAATCCGAGTTTTGAGGTAATTCCTGCCCTGCTCTCGCGCTGTCAGGTTTACATACTGAACCCATTTGACCGCAAGGACCTGGAACTATTGCTCAAAAGAGCGCTGGAACAGGATGAGCTGATGAAGTCCAAGTCCATTGAACTCAAAGAAACGGAGGCCATCATCAGAATATCCGGAGGTGATGGCAGGAAATTGCTTAATATCCTGGAATTACTGGTACTATCTGAAGACGGGGATGAAGTGGTGATTACCAATGAGATGGTCCGGGAAAAGGTTCAGAAAAATACGGTTTTGTACGATAAGACCGGTGAGCAACACTACGATATCATTTCGGCGTTTATCAAATCCATTCGCGGTAGTGATCCCAACGCTGCGGTCTATTGGCTGGCCCGTATGATTGAAGGCGGAGAAGACATCAAATTCATCGCCCGCCGATTGGTCATCTCAGCATCGGAAGATATCGGTCTTGCCAACCCGACGGCATTGGTCATAGCCAATGCTACGGCCCAGGCCGTGGCCAACGTGGGAAATCCTGAAGCCAGGATCATACTGAGTCAATGTGCGGTTTATCTCGCCTCTTCCCCAAAAAGCAATTCCAGCTATCTCGCCATAAAAAAGGCGCAGGAAAAGGTGCAGGAGCTGGGAGATCTATCTGTACCCATGCATCTTAGAAATGCCCCTACCCAGCTGATGAAAGATATCGGTTACGGCAAGGACTACCGATATGCCCATGACTTTGAGGATCATTTTACGGAACTGGAATACCTGCCGGACAAATTATCTGGTGAAGTCTTTTATGATCCGGGAATGAACATGCGTGAAGAGGAATTGAGAAAATTCCTGAAGAAGCGTTGGAAAGACAAATACCCCTATTGAAACTTTATATACAATTCCTGTACTACCAATTCTGATTCCTGGTAGTATTCAAAATACCAATTCCCGTCCTTTTTATAAACCATACCATTCTCTTCTTCTCCTTTGGCGAGATACACATCATCTGAAGAGGTTTGATACAGGGTAAGCCACACTTCCGAATTCTCATCGAGCAATTCATAGCCGTTGGATACTTCTCTGGCGTTGTAAGCATTGGTTTCCTCTGCCCTTTCAGTAGAATCCTCGGATGTTTCGGCTTTCTTATACTTGGACGGAACGGGTTCCATACTTTTATAAGACTGTTCTTCAGGTGTTGCCACCTGGACAATTACCGGTTGTGAAGCTGTTGTGGTTTCGGCTTCAGCTTCTGCAGATTTGATATCATCTTTATAGCTAACTACAAGAGCTGTTTCAGAAGTATCAGGAGCTTTGTATTGATAATCCATCTCGATGAAAGGTTCAAAAGACTGACGGATAGATTCGTGATAGGCTTTTTTAAAATCTTTTGCTTTGCTGCTGCCTTCCACAGATCTGAAAACCACCACACCATAACAATCCTTCATCAGGATCACATATTTAGAGCGCACCAGGGAAGAGTTCTTTTCAAGATCGGCTGTCACACCAAGACAGGGATTGTTTTCAAGGTCTGCGGGCAACTCGTCATTATAGACCACATTGAAGCCTTCCTGCTTAAACAGGTACTTTATAAGCGTGCTAGTCTGGTAGAGGTTTTCCTCCTTAAAAACCTCAAACTTTTTAGGGACAATTACGTATTTATAGTCATTGAGCTGAGCGCTGGAAATAGACACGAAACCCAGTAACAGCAGGGTGAACAGAAGATGTTTCATTACTGATATTCAGTTCATTTAGGTCCCCAAGATATAATATTTAATCCGAACTGAAAAGATGCGTAATGACTGGCCGGGATATTCCGATAGCCCAGTAAGTTGTCTGCCATCACATAAAAATTTACCGGACCGGCCTGAAGGCTCATCCCCAATCCGAAATTGGTGGCCGTGTATTTATCCACAGTGTAAGTTCCTTTAAGGGCAAGCACGTTGCCTATTCGTCTCTGATAGAAGGCCGTAAGGGCTGCCTGAGGCCCTCTGGGCCTGTGTATGACGTAGAGTTGTCCTCCTACACTGTTTCTATAGAAAAAATTCCGGTCGATGGAATTATTCTGATAATCGCAGTCGCAATCTTCCTTGGTCAGCGGTGGTTCGCCAAAATTGTGACGTACAGAACCATAGAGTTTTACCGGTCTGAAGGTGATATAGTTGTTGTTATTCTCTTCAAAGGGGATCAGCGCTTCGATCTCGTCAACGAGATCCTGCCAGAAATCTGCGTCCGGATCCAACAAGGCATCAGGCAAGATGACTTCTATGCCTTCTATGGTGGCACTTCCTTCGAGGGTAAAATTCCGCACATCCGAATAGTGATACACAAATCCCAGGTCTAACAAACTGCCGGTAATCAGTGTCTGGGGATCCAATTGATAGCTAAATCCAAGGTCCAAACCTAATCCCAGGTCGCCGCCCAGAAGACCCCTTTTAGTGATGATCTTTGCCACTTGGGAAAAACCTCCGTCGCCGTCCAGTGCCGCCCTGATCTCTTCGAAGCCCGAAGATCGTAGCCTCATATCTGCTACCAGGGTATTGGCCAGTAAATTGTTCTGGCCCCTGTTGGTAATAAACGCACCGTCATTGTTAGATGAGTTGAATTCAATAATACTGGAATACAATTTACCCCGGGCACCCAGCGTGAGGTTTCTGCTCATCTTTCTATTCCAGCCCAGGTGAAATACATTCAAAACTTCTCCCCTCACCTTCAGATGGCTAAGGTCAAAACGGCGTCCCAGCCGATCCGCGTTACCTTCAAAACCCAGGATGGCCAGGTCGCGGGGCCAGTAGTTGATGACATAACCCTCGTGGTACAAGCCAAATGAGATATAATTTTCCGGGCTCTCTTTTAACCTGAACCCTCCGCTAAAGACTTCAACCTGATAGGTACCCGTTATATCATCCCGTTTACTTAATCCGTTAATGGCCCTGTCTCGGACCTTATCATTTATATCCAGTCCGTCATTGGCGAATATATCGTTTACCGAAATTCCACTTGTAGCCGCCTGGGCCGCCACACCTGATAGCATAGGTATTCCCGCATGCCACTGATAGGAAGTCTGCATACCGGGATTGAGCATCAGTGCCTGGGGTATTTCCACAAAATCGTATAAGAGTTGCTTATTCTGGGCAAAAAGCAAACTAAGCCCGCCAAAGAAGGAAATAATAAGAAGGAAGAGGCTTCTCATTTCAATCTGATGCGGAATTTGGCGCTAGAACGCAGAAATACTGTGGGGTCAGGTAATGATGACATGCTGGAGGTATCCCCCAAATTTTCGCCGGTTACCCGGATGGCAGAGGTGTTGATGATAATATCAATAGGTCTGCCGGTGGGAGTACCATAGGTGATCTCTCTTTGTAAAATGGCTGTGGGAGCCGGTCCTACTGAAAAATTTTCTGTGTCCAGAACGTTGCCGGCAGCATCCAGAAACTCAATGGTAACATCAATAGGTTTACTGGTTGTATTTTCCACTTCGTACGAAATGACGCCATCCAGCACATTTTCAGCGAAGAATTCTTCCTCAAAGGCATCAAAATTAAATGTCTGGCTATAAAAACTAATACCGGAACCCAGGTTGATCACTTCCTCAGGTACTTCTACAAACAATAAAGAGGCTTCTGCCGTGGGGATGATGCTGAGATCGTCAAACTGGCCAAAGTCCTGCTCATCGGAACAGGCCAGCAAGATCATAAGTGTGCCAATGGCGGGGAACAGGTATCTCGAAATATTTTTCATAGCCTTACCTTTTTTATGGATTTAGCCTTAGAAACCGCCCATAGAGGTATTGAGCCTGTCAGGCTCTCCCCCTTAATAACTCTATAATATGGATTTTATTTCACGAAGATCCTCAATCATGGGACAATGATTGTGGAGGGGATCATTGTGTGCATTAAAGTGAAGTGCTTTAAAGCCCACTGCTTTGGCTCCCAGAATATCTGCTTCTATGTTATCGCCTATCATCAGGGAGTTTTCGGCAGATGTATTGGCCATTTTCAGTGCCAGTCTGAAAATTTTAGGGTTGGGTTTTTTAACCCCGGCCATTTCCGAGTTCACTACCTGATCAAAATAACTGTAGATCCCTGATCTTTTAAGTTTCTTTTCCTGAATTTCTCTGAAACCATTGGTAATGATGTGCAGCCTGTAATTGGTGTTCAGATAATTAAGAACATCTTCAGCATTGGAAATCAAGTGATTAAAGGAAGAAAGATGTTCAATGTACTGATCTGAAAGTATGTTAATACAATCATCGTCTATACGGTATTGAAGTCTATCAAAGGACTTCCTCAATCGTTGATACCTCAGCTCTGACTTGGTAATTCTCTCTTCCCTGTACAATTTCCAATACTCCAGATTTAGGGGTACGTAATAAAACAGAAAATCATCAAGTTTTGCCTCAACATTATTTTCATTGAAGATCTTCTGAAATGTCAGCCTGGAATTGGTCTCAAAATCCCAAAGAGTATGGTCCAGGTCAAAGAATATGTCGGTAAGTCCGTTTTTAAGCATGATAGTGGATCAGTACGTGACGGTATAGGTCTAGCCAATCCACATTCTGTGAACTTCCAAGCAATTCATTGGAGAACACCGTAATAAAGTTGCCATTAACTTCTCTGGTTAGCTTATACATATCTTCTAATTTAGATAGGATCTGTTCTTTAGACCTGTATTTCCTCAAGGCATAATCATGAACAGCAAAAGGATGAACCCTTACCGGTTGAGGAGATTCCATATGGATGTCGTAGAAAGTGAAGGTAGAACATGTTCCTGCTTTGAAACCCGGAATATGGGTATATCCCATGCTGTAATCATCCGTAAATTCCGCTTCAGTCAAATGACGGTAAGTGGCCGGTATATCTACGCGATTATATCGCATCCTGCACAGTTGAACAGGTCTGTGTATGACTTCAGAGAGCCTTTTCTTTTCTTGTTTAAGCAGATCTAAATTCTTCCAGGAACTATAGGAAGCCGCCAGTGAAACCGTACTGTAATCCGCCACGGATTTTATCAGATACCTGAATTTATTGTTGTCCGGTGAAACATTCTTGTCATAGGTTGAATAACTGGCAAATTGAAAGAAAAAAATGCTCTTACAAGCAAATTCCTTGTGATATTCCATCAGCACCGCAAAATTATCGTAGGGATCCTGGCGAAGGTTTAACGATACGGCCAGGCGCTGAAATACACGCCTGATCTTGAAGGTGCCCAGATCTAAAAACAACCCTGCCGTGCCTCGTAAGAGGCCGCGATGGGCAAAACAATGCGATGTGGTTACATCGATGAGCGAAGTATATCTGTAAGCTTGTCTTTTATATTGGATGTCTGGAAAGCGTTCGAGCAGTATTTTTAGCAATTTATGAACCCAGAGATCTACCACGGGCATGTGCAGAAAATCATTTTTGTAGGCCAGGCTTTCCGTTGGCGGAAACCTGCCATGGGCATCTTTCACATAGGGCAGATATTCCTCATATCGGCTTAATAGGAAAAAACTGGCCGCAAAAATATCAAAGGGGATATTGCTGCGCGGGCCGGTGCTGAAAAAGCAGGGAATTCCTTCCCAGTCTCCCACCTGGATTTGAAACTGGTTGATACCCTGTTCAAAAAGCAAGTCATTGCTTCTGATGAAGAATTCGTTCTGTAGCGGTTGTTTGGTATAAGTAATCTTAGGACCCTTGTGTTTGATAAAGTCTTCAACCAGTGTGGTGAACTTGATCTCTATACCGAGCATTCTTTCAAAAAGCTGTCTCATGGTATAGCTGAATCTGGGAGTAATCTTATGTGTATAGATCAGCAGCATTCCTAAATCAGTGTGTTGTCAGCAAAGCTAAAATAGTCCTCTCTGCTGAAAATTACATGGTCCAGCACTTTAATATCCAATGAGCCGGAAGCTTTGATGAGTTTCTCGGTGAGTAATTTATCGGCTTCGCTGGGAGTCAGTGTACCAGAAGGGTGATTGTGTGCCAGGACCAGGGAAGTTGCTCTTAGTTCCAGGGCTTTTTTCATAACTAACCGGACGTCTACCAAAGTACCGCTTATGCCGCCTTTGCTCAATTGTTCAAATCTGATCACCCTATTGGAATTGTTCAGATATACGATCCAGAACTCCTCATGAGGCAGATCACTGATATATGGGTGCAACAGTTCAAAAACGGCCTGGCTATTCCTGATAGATTCCTTCTTATGAGATGCGGAATACCTACTCCTGTTGCCGATCTCGATGGCGGCCAGGATACTCACTGCCTTGGCAGTGCCTATCCCATTGAACTTCATTAATTGCTCTACAGTAAGTTTACCTAATTCATTGAGATCGTTGTCATAAGCCTTCAGAATCTTCCTGGATAATTGTAAAGCACTTTCCCTTTTAGTCCCTGATCCGATCAGAATAGCGATCAGTTCCGCGTCTGTCATTTGTTTGCGTCCCCGGGATATGAATTTTTCCCTTGGCTTGTCTGCTTCTGACCATTGTTTGATCGAGAAAGAGGCCGACATTTGTTGCATAGTCTAAAGATAATCAACTAATATTGTTATCGTAAATTTCAACTCCTAAATCAAATTTTCCTTGCAGTGAAGTCCCTATTTGAATCTGACGCTTACAATGAAATACTTCGTAGATTAGAATCGCTCCATAAAGATACTGAGAGTCAATGGGGTGTGATGACCGTATCCCAGATGTTGTGTCACTGCCAAAAGCCTATACTTGTGGCTCTTGGTCGAGAGTCCCTCCCGAAATCCAACTTCCTGATGAAGCTTCTCTACAAAAGTTTTAAGTCGGCTATGTATAACGACAAGCCCTGGAAAAAGAACCTGGCCACACCCAAAACCTACAAAGTGGAGGAAGAAAAGGAATTTGAGCGCGAGAAGGAGGTGCTAATTGGTTTGATTCATGAATTTTACAAGGAGAAAGACCGCGAAACATGGGAACCTCATCCTGCTTTCGGCCATTTTACTCACCAACAGTGGGGTATGCTTCAATACAAGCACCTGGATCACCACCTGAGACAGTTCGGGGTTTAACTTTTGAGCTGAAGTTTTTCTTTTAGATTGTTCAGATCGAGTCCACCGTAATTTCCCGAACTCATGAATAGCAAGGCCGTATGGTCAAACTCCGCATTGTGGAGAGATGTTTCCAGCTGCTGTGGATCTGTAAAAACTCGCAGGTCGTCTCTTTTAAAGGCCCGGGCTATTTGATCTGTATCAATGGCGTCCAGCTTTTTAATTTTCAGGGCTTCGGGTGAATAAAAGACCCAAGCCTCGTCAGCCTGGTCCAGGCTATGGCCATAATGATCCAGAAATTCGGCATTCAGGCTGCTGTAGGTGTGGAGCTCCAGGCAGGCCAGCAATTTTTTATCGGGGTATTGTTCTTTTACAGCGGCTGTTGTGGCCATAACCTTGCTGGGCGAGTGTGCAAAATCTTTGTAAATCACATTCTGGCCGAACTCCGCCATTTTTTCCAATCTCTTGGAAGCCCCGTTAAAGCTGCTGATCGCCTGGTAAAAATCGTCCTCATCCACGCCCATATGCTGGCATATCCACTTGGCTCCCGATAAATTGTTGATATTGTGTTTGCCGAATATTTCAACAGGTATGGGACCTTCAGTGGTTTCCAAAAAAGTGGCACCATTCTCTGTAAAGTACGGATGGGTTTCATAGGGAATCTTCCTGATCGTATTGGCAGATTCAGTGACGAGGCGTTCAACTTCAGGATCTTCGCTGTTATAGGTAATACTGCCGCCTACTGCGACTGAATCTACAAATA
>JBPEXP010000232.1:0-2125 GCA_052031475.1 Flavobacteriaceae bacterium
CAGCTCCGTGAGATTTTAATTCTTCTTCAGTGGCCAGTAAGTTGTTTATGTCGCCGCTCTTTCCCAAGGTATAAACATGCGGATGTTCTACAAAGAGCAGGTAATTGGGTGTTGGCAGTCCGGCCTCTTCCCTCCGGTTTCGCACCTTGATATCAAGGATGCCTTTGAAAAGCTTTTCCTGGTAGTCCCAGCTTTCCTTGTAGTCCCAATGGCCCAGATCCTGAACGATTACCTTCTTATTCATTCTTCAAATTCTACCTCTATATTGAAAAAATCCGGGTTGTTGTTCAGGTCATACATATTGGCCTCGAGCTCAATGCCCATAAAATCCGACAGAATTTTGGCCCTGTCGTTATTCACTGATTTTACCCGGTAGGGAAATCTGAATACCTGTTTAAAGCGGATCATATCCGCAAAGGGATCATCCGCTTGCATGGTCGTGTCTTTTTGCTGAGCCGCCCGCTCCCTGGCTTCTTCCGTGATCGTCCTGCTAAATTTGTCGGCTCCAAAATAGGTGTCGAAAGATTCGGCCATGGAAAAAATATCCGGACTACCCTGCCCCGTACTGTCCTGTTCCGTGTCTTCTTGGGGAGCAGACATATCCTTCAATTCTTTGATGTTGGATTGCTCTATGGCCTCGGCAAACTGTTTAAGGTCGCTTAATTCTTTAAAACTATAGGCCAGCTTCATGAACATCTGCCTGGTAGAATCATTGATCTTCATAGTCACCTCTAACGGTCTTAACTTTTCTAAGCGATCCTGCTCCTCCTTAGTCAGGCCCGCGATACTGTCCTTTTTTTCATCCAGCAGCGTGGAAAAATTGATGATGGTGTCTATTCTTTTTTCAGCAGCGGTAGAATCGATCTCTTCCTGCATGCTCATAAACTCTGTAAGGTCGAAGGCCATTTCATATACTCCGCTGCCATCCTTTTTAAAAGTATATTCCTCGCGAATTACACAGGCGAACAGCAAAAACGAAATAAGGCCACCAATCAGGATCTTTTTCATTTCTCAAAATTTGGTAAAAGCAAAGATACAACGATCAGCTGGGATTGTTGAGGATGATCAGGGCGGCTATCACGCCAGGCACCCAGCCGCAAAGCGTAAGAAGAAGTACAATGAGGATAGAACCGCAGCCTTTTCCTATAACGGAAAGCGGTGGAAATATAATGGCCAGTAAAACTCTCCAGAAACTCATGATAAACTATTGCATCTATAGGTCGCTGCCCGTAGAGATTTGTTACAAATCTTTAAATTTAAGCCGATGAGGCTTCCCAACACGTTCAACTATTGCTTACTCGCCGCTGCCTGCCTGCTGAGCCTGAGCTGTTTGGCCCAATTTAAGTTTAGCGGTCAGTCCGGCAACCCTTATTCCGATGTTTACCTTTCCCTTGTTGAAGATTACCGCAAGATCAACAGGGTTTATTTAGACCAGGTGATCATGAAAACATCAGCTGATTCCCTGGGAAATTTCAGCTTTAATGGCGACATGCTATATCCTCAAAACAGGATCTACCGTATCCATGTAGACGCCTGCGGTGAAAACCTCAGTTCAGAGCATTACCTGGGCAGTTGTGAGGATTTAGAAAGCGTTCTTTTTATTGCCAACAATTCGGATACCTTGCATTTTCCCGTCACTTTTGATACCCAGGTTTTCTGTGATATCCGCTCTACAAATTCGAGATCGACCCTGTTGTTGG
Organism: Flavobacteriaceae bacterium; assembly: GCA_052031475.1. Classification (GTDB taxonomy): domain Bacteria; phylum Bacteroidota; class Bacteroidia; order Flavobacteriales; family Flavobacteriaceae; genus JAHEJJ01. The sequence goes on from JBPEXP010000232.1 coordinate 1,701, forward strand.
AAATCGACTCCCTGAAAGAGGAAATGTATCTGGATTTTGCCCAATTGGAAAGCCCTGCCAGCCAGGATCTCCAAGCTCAAAAGTGGTTTGCCAAACTTCAGGAATTTGGGGAGGGAACAGGAGAGCCCCTGGCCGAACTCTATATCTACGAGTTTCTTTCGGATAAAAGAAATGCCATTTACAATTACTACCTGGAAGATTTGAGTTCCAATGCATATTACTCCAATCTCAGCGAGCGATTGCAAAATCAATATCCCAACACGACCTTCACCAGATTTTACCTGGCCGAGATCACTTCAGACCAGCAGCTAGCCTCCCTGCGCAATACAGGCGACAAGCGCGTGAGCTATATGATCTATTTATTACTGCTCCTATCCGTGCTCCTTAACTTATGGCTGTTTCGTCTCTGGAGAAAGAACAGGGGT